>JAXDQB010000435.1:0-6466 GCA_034668065.1 Paraburkholderia sp. | reverse complement strand
TGTGACGCCGTTGTCGATTGTCGCGCGCCATATCGTGCCGAATCTCATCGGAATCGTTGTTGTCTACGCGACGGTGATGGTACCGGGCATTGTGCTGACCGAGTCCGTGCTGTCCTTTCTCGGCCTTGGGGTGCAAGAGCCGATGACGAGCTGGGGCGTACTCATCCAAGACGGCGCGCAAAAGCTCGAGGCGATGCCGTGGCTGCTTCTCGGGCCAGCCGCAATGCTTTGCATCACGCTCTATTGTGTCAATTTCATCGGCGATGGTCTTCGCGACGCCTTTGATACTAAGGACTACTAACATGAATTTGCTCGAAGTCGAGAGTTTGAGCGTACGGTTCGCTCGACGCGACGGTCCACCGGTTGACGCGGTAGACAATCTTTCATTCGCGCTCGATGCGGGTCGCACTCTCGGTATCGTCGGGGAATCGGGCTCCGGCAAGAGTCAGACCGTGATGGCGCTCATCGGACTGATGGCGGCAAATACACAGGTGAGTGGCAGGGCGCGTTTCGAAGGTCGGGATCTGCTGACCCTCAGCGAACGCGCGCTCAACCAACTGCGCGGAAACCGGATCGGAATGGTTTTCCAGGATCCGATGACTTCGCTGAATCCGTTCCTGACGGTGGAACAACAGCTCGTCGAGCCGTTACGGCTGCACCGCAAAGTATCTCGTCACGAGGCGCGCGCTCGTGCGATCGAAGCGCTCGAGCGGGTGCATTTACCCGACGCCGCGCGACGTATCGGCATGTACCCCCACGAGTTCTCCGGTGGCATGCGGCAGCGAGTCATGATTGCGATGGCGCTTGTCACCGAGCCGCGCCTCCTGATTGCCGACGAGCCTACCACGGCACTGGATGTCACCGTGCAGGCCCAGATCGTAGACCTTTTGCGCGAGCTTAATCGCGAATCCGGCACAGCGATGATTCTGATCACCCACGACATGGGTGTTGCGGCCGGGTTGTGCGATGACGTGATGGTCATGTATGCCGGCCGCGCGGTCGAGCATGCGAGTGCGTTGCAGCTCTTTGCCGCTCCGACGCATCCTTATACCGTCGGTCTCATGAACGCGCTGCCTCGCCTGGACGATGAGAACGGCCGTCCACTTGCTGCGATCGCCGGTCATCCACCCTTGCCGGGCGAGGCGATTGAGGGCTGTGCATTCGCGAGGCGCTGTCCTCATGCGGGCGAACCGTGCACGACGACGCGCCCCGAACTCCAGCGCTCGGCAGATCTCGCAGACGCGTGGCGCGCGTGTCATCTCCCGGCCGCAGCCGTCGCGGGGGGAGTGCGATGAACATGAAGACTCACAGGGGTGACGATTCGCATGCCCGTGCATTACTTGAGGTGCGCGATTTGAAGGTGCATTTTCGCGTCAAACGCGAACCAAGCGCTTGGGCTGCTTGGCGGGCGAAGGGACTGCTGAGGGCGGTCGACGGCGTCTCGTTCGACATTGGCCGGGGTGAAACGGTTGGCCTCGTCGGCGAGTCGGGCTGCGGAAAATCCACGCTTGCACGTGCGATCGTGGGGTTGTCGCCTGTCACGAGCGGCAGTATACGCTGGCAAGGCGCCGAGACTGTGAACGATGGGCGCAGGCCGGCGGCGGCTCTCCAGGCATTGCGCCGCGGGGTGCAAATGATCTTCCAGGATCCGCTCGCGTCGCTTGACCCGCGCATGACGATTGGGCGAATCGTTGCCGAACCGCTTCGCACGCGTTGTCCACACATGGCGCGTGCGGAAGTGCGCGCGCGCGTCGCCACGATGCTTGAGCGGGTGGGGTTGAATGCGCGCTATCTCGAGCGCTATCCACACGAGTTTTCAGGCGGCCAATGTCAGCGAATCGGAATCGCGCGCGCGCTGATTGCCGAACCGCAACTCGTCGTTTGCGACGAACCGGTGTCCGCGCTCGACGTGTCGATCCAGGCCCAGGTGGTCAATCTCTTGCGCGACCTCCAGCGTGAACTGTCATTGTCGATGCTTTTCGTTGCTCACGATCTTGCGGTCGTCAAATCGATCAGTCATCGCGTACTCGTGATGTACCTGGGCCGCGTGATGGAAGTCGCGGAACGGCAGGCGCTTTACGCGGATCCGAGGCATCCCTATACGCGCGCTTTGCTGAACGCGGTTCCTGTTGCCAATCCCGTGATCGAGCGCAACCGTAGCCGGGTGTTGTTGAAAGGGGATTTGCCGTCGCCGCTTGATCCGCCCACCGGTTGTGCGTTTCGCACGCGATGTCCGGATTCGATCGAATCATGCGCGCAACGCGTGCCGCAGCTTGAAGTGCTTGAGGGGAAAAGCAGAAGCGTTGCCTGCATTCGCGCTTTGAGCCCGTGACGATCGCGGCTTGCCGCTAGCCGCTCATTCAATTTTTAAAAAACGCTTTTATCGGCGAGATCCAAATCGTGCCGAAGGAAGCGCTCGTCCGTCGGATTCGAGACGGGCCACGGGGATGCTTGCCGTTGTATGCCGTGCAGGCAAGCAATGTTGAACGTCAACAACGAAGAGATTGAGATGAAGAGACACGCATCGATTGCGGCGGCGTCTAGGCTGCTCGCATTGACTTTCGGACTGCCGGCGCTGGCCGGCGCAGGCCATGTCTATGCCGACGAACTGTCCGCACCGGGCACGGATGCAGCGCAGCCGGCTGCGGCTACCGCCACCGTGGCCAACGCCGATACCATTCAGGCGCCGCCCGTAGAGGCACCTCCTTCGAGGTCGAGCCAGCGCAACAGTAACGGACTAATCGGCGATAGCCGTTTTGATCTCGAGTTTCGCAACTACACCGATTACTTTCACAGTACGGACGGGATACATCGGCATGCGTGGGTGGGCAGCGCGCAAGCGCAGTTCCAATCGGGCTTCACGAAGGGGCCGGTCGGCTTTGGCTTCGACGCGTCGCTTTTTGGCGCATTGAAGCTCGACGGTGGCGCCGGTGCCGGCAACATGGTTCATGTAGGCAAGCACAGTGGCGGATCCGATCGGATTGCATGGGCATATCCGGGCGTATATGACTTGAAGGCGCGCATTTCGGAAACCGTGTTCAAGTACGGCTTGCAAGACGTCTCCAATCCGTTTCTCGAGCCGCACGACAACCGTTCGTTGCCGCCCACGTTTCTCGGCGCTTCGATGCTCAGCCGCGAAAGCGAGCATTTGACGCTACAGGCTGGCAGCTTTACGAAGGTGAACGCGCGCGGGCATACCAACCTGGCTGACCTTGGTACGTCCTATGGAGGCGTCAAGTTCAGGCGGCTCAGCTATGCGGGCGGCACGTGGGATTACTCGCCCAACGGGTCGGCGTCACTCTTTGCCGATCAGGCCGATGATGTATGGCGGCAATACTATGCGGCGGTTCAGCAAAGCATTGGCCATATCCAGTCGATCAAGCTGACGGGATCAGCCAATGTCTATTCGACGCACGACACAGGCGCGTCTTTGCAGGGCCCGCTTGACAGCAACGCTTATAGTCTGGCGTTGTCGGCGCAACACGGCCCGCATGCACTACTCGTGGGTTACCAGAAAATTCTCGGAAATCAGTTTTTCGACTACGTGAATGAAACGGCTGGCAACTATTTGACCAACTCGATGGATGTCGACTACAACGCGCCGCATGAGCAATCGCTGCAGCTGCGCTATACGTTCGACGGAAAATACGCGAACTTGCCGGGCTTTTCGGCGATGCTCTGGGCGCAGCAAGGTTGGGGGGCGGACGCATCGTCGATGGCGAATCGGCTCGAACAAAACGGCCCGGCCTATGGCGATATCTACTTCAAGAATGGACAGGCGGTGCACGGCAGACATCACGAGTTCGGCTTCGTTCCGTCGTACGTCGTCCAAACCGGGCGGCTCAAGAATACGCAGCTGACCCTGCTCGCGATGTGGCACGTGGGGTCGGCCTATTACTCGGATGCGACTAGCCAAGCGTATCGGCTTGTCGTCACAGTACCCATGCGTGTGTTCTGAACGGGTGAAGCGCACCGAACCGACGGCGGGTGTTGGCGCGCGCCGGTTCGGGAATGCGACGCGCGCCTTCCTCAGCTACCGCGTATGCTGTTCGCCCGACAACTCCGCGCCGTGCGCGCGGATGGCTGCAATCAATTCAGCCGGCGTGATTTCGTAGCGCACTTCCCTATGGATGCCGGGCTTGCGCTCGTCGGTTTCGATCAGAAGAATACTCTTGCCATCTTCTGCCGTTTCAAGCCGCAGGGAGCGTACCTCGCGTCCGCTCGTCTCGTCGATTTCGGTTAGCAGGGTCATGGCCCCGAAAGAACGGGTGGTGCGCATCGAACGTGTCCTCGAGTCAAGAAGAAGCGATTGTGGGGGCTGAGCTGGACGTGACAGCCGACAGATACCACTGCCTGTCGGCCGCATGCTTGGCATGAAGCCGCGCGGGGTGCGCGGTCCTGCACCCGGTGCAAGACGGTGAGTTTAACGCGATCTAAAAAAGCGTCCGCGCCTTTTTAAAGGGCCCGAACACGAGCTGTCACGACAGGGGGCATTTTTCAACGCTGGTGCTCATGGGAGCTGGCGCCCTGCTTACGCACAGTGCAAACGTTCGTTCTCGATGAGTGCGTGCGCCATTTCCCATGCGTCGCCCGCGGCATCGATCCGCCCGCCCAATTGACGCATGAGGGTCGCGCCGTCGAGAAGCAGCGTGCAGCGCCGAGCTAGCCGGGCGGCCGTCTCGTCGTCAAAGCGCTCACCTAGGATCCGCTCGATGACGTGCGCAAACGCGTGCCTTTGCGCGGTCGAAGCCGCGAGGATTTCGCTTTCCTCGGTGTGGAATTC
The DNA here is from genome assembly GCA_034668065.1 of Paraburkholderia sp. Classification (GTDB taxonomy): domain Bacteria; phylum Pseudomonadota; class Gammaproteobacteria; order Burkholderiales; family Burkholderiaceae; genus Trinickia. The sequence goes on along the minus strand of JAXDQB010000435.1, from coordinate 1,683 downwards.
GGCCGCAGCATGGATGAAGATGCTGCCGGTGAAGGAATCGGAGCGAAACCAGTTGTCGTGCCACAGAAAAACGGCGTGCAACTTGTCCAGCGCCTCCGAATGTGGCGCTGCGGCAGCAGCGATTCCCGCGGCGAGCCTCGCGCCTTGCTCGTTCAGTACCTCGACGATTAAACGGGTTTTCGACGAAAAATGCTTATACATCGTCATTTTTGCCACGCGCGATTCCGCGATGATACGGTCGATCCCGACCGCATGAAAGCCGTGCCGTGAAAATAACCGGGTGGCTGTATCGATCAATGCTTTCTTTTTCTCGCTCATTTTTTTGCCCGCTTACCATGTGTGAAAAGTTATGTGATTTCGCGTCGAAACCCCTCCGCAGGGCTCACTGAGAAGAAAGCGATGGTTTTAAAAGATTTCCGCCGGCGAGAGGCTTTGGTCGGTCGGCTCGTACTTCCTCGAGGCGCGGCGATGTACGGAAAACCACATAATTCAAATCGAAGAGCGCGGCAAAATCAAGCCCTTCTCCTATTAAGTGAGTAGTGGAACTGCTTTAATTTTCTCGCGGCGTACTGTGTTGGACACGGGCGCGCCCCGGCCCGAGAAACGAGGGGCGTTCGAAAATGATTGAACGAGACTGCGAGCGCTAATGCTATGGCACGCAGCGGATGTCCGTAAATCGAAAGCGGGATCCCCAAATGGATTGCTCTGGAGATGAGCGACGGCACAGGGGCGAGAGGGCTGCTTCGCTTGCCGGCTGTGCAATCTCCGGCTCGCCTGTCGAATTTAACGTGGCATGTTGTAACAACTGGCCGGCAACATGGCATACTCCGAAAATTCGAAAAAAAGTGAAGGATTCATTCGATGAAACCTACGCTTCGTTACGATATGCGAGGCGGCGTGGCAATGCGCGCCGTTTGTATCTTGGCGCTGAGCGCGGCCCTTGCCGGCTGCGGCGGCAGCGCGCCGCTTTTTGCGCGCGACGGTCGTCCCACCACGCTGGTCCAGTGTTCTGCGCAAGGACCGCTGAGCGCGTGCACAGAAAATGCGCGCGGCATGTGCGAGGGCGATTTCGACATCGTCAAGCAATCGGCGGACAACGGCGTACGCAATCTGCTGTTCGCGTGCAGGCCTCACTAAATTGCACTCTTGATCAGGCGATCGGTCATAGCCGTACCCATCTGTAATTACAAAGGAGGCGAATGTTTATGGCGACGTACTTGCAGCTCACCGAGCAACTGGCAAAGGTGCACGCGCAAATGGAAGCAGCGCGCGAGAAAGAAGTCGCCGCAGCCATCGCTCAGATCAAGGCAAAAATCGCAGAATATGGGATAACCGCCGAAGAACTCGGTTTCGCAATCAAGCGCACTCGCAAGGCGAAATCGGGAGGATTGCCGCCGAAATATCGCAACCCACAGACAGGTCAGACATGGACCGGCCGTGGGCGGGTGCCATCGTGGCTCGGTACGCGGCCGAAGAAATTTCTAATCAATGATTGATAGCGCGGTCCCCCGGCACCTGACGGAGCAATAACCTCACGGAGCAATAGCCGGTCAGGCGCAAGCGAGGGCGACGGGCTGCGGCGAAGGGTACGTTTTCGTGCAGCAGCCGCTTTTCGAACGTCGCCCAGGTGATCTTCAGCCCTCAGCCCTCAGCCCCAGCCCCAGCCCCAGCCCCAGCCCTCAG
>JAXDQB010000434.1:0-7515 GCA_034668065.1 Paraburkholderia sp. | reverse complement strand
AAGATCTGCCGCTCATTCCAGTGCTGGAACGCATGGGTGCCGCCACCGCAAAGTCCGACGTTCAACTGGCCGGCCGCGGCGACAAGTGTGTCGCGAATCGCGCGCAGCTGTGCAAGCGCTTCTTCGTGCGTGGTGCAGATGCCTGTCGACAACTCGATCATGCTTTCGGTGATCTCGGGCGTGATGCTCCCCGGATTCTTGTGATCTTTGACGAGCCGCATGAGATCGGAGGCTGCTTTCGTCAGGTCGTAATCGTGCGTATTGACAACCTGGATCTCGAGCTCAACGCCGAAAGTGAACGGTTGGGAGTTGACGAAAGGTTCAAGTGCCATATCTGTTTCCTGGAAGCGCACTGCCGAATGCCCGCGCGAAAAGCTGAAAAAAGTTGTCGATGCTTATTCGCGCCGTTCGCCGACGAGCGTCAGGCTGCGATAGACGATCCATGGCCCCACGAGCTGCAACACGACGATCGAACACAGCGTGATTGCCCGCAGCGTCGGATCGAACTGTGGATAAAGCTTGTAGGTATCGTCGACAAGCAGATAAGCCAGCGCGGACATCGGCGCAAGCGACAAGCCCAGCGCAACACCCTGGTTCCAGTTGAGGCCGCTCGGCTTGGCGAAGGCGAGAACGCCGACGAGCTTCGCGACGAAGCGGGCCACGATGAGCCCGAGCGCCGCGACACCTCCGATGGCGATGTCCTTCCATTGGAACGACGTCAGCGTGAGCACGAAGAGGATCACGGTGAGGAGCCAACCCGCCGTGCCGAAATGTTGCGGCCACAACTGCGGTTTCTCCTCAAGGTTCTTCACGATGATCCCCGCCGCAAGCAGGCTGAGGATCGTCGAGAGTTTGAAAATGTTCGCGATGGCGATGGCGAGCAGCACCAGCCCAAAGAGCGCGACGAACGAGTGTTCATCCTGCATGCTAAAGCGCCGAAAAAACAATGTGCAGGCGCGTGCAAGCAAATAGGCGAGGACAAGCGAGCCGGCAAGCAGGTATAGCGGCTGCAAAATCGTCGCAAAGGCGTTGCCGTAAACCTCCTGATGCAGCCAGCCGGACACGAGCTTCTCAACCACGACAGCGTACATGCTGTTGAGCGCGGTGAGCGTGAGCAGGCGCTGCGTCACCTGCCCTTCGGCACGCAACTCCGTTTTCAGCTGGATCACCATGGCCGGTGACGTTGCCATTGAAATAGCCGCAAGCATCGTGGCGACCTGCGGCGCGACCCTTGCGAACAGCAAAATAGCGAGCACGAGCACAAACGTCAGCGTCGCCTCGGCAACGCTCGACGCAATCAGCCAGGGATTGCGGCGGATCCAGCGCAGATCGAGCCGGCTGCCGAGCTCAAACAACAACAGGCCCAGCGCAACGTCAAGCAACAGCCGCGAGGTGTCCACCATGCCGGCATCGATCGCGCCGACGCCGGCAGACCCCGCTACAAGCCCGATCACCGCGTAGCACGAGATGCGAGGCAAGCGCCATGCCCGATAGCAGAGTTCCCCGCATAGCCCCGCGACAAACAAGGCGAGTCCCGCCCAGAAGATTCCGTTTAGCGGGAACGGCCAACTGGGGAGGAAGGAAAACGCCGATGTCATGAATAGTTTCTCCTTTATGGACAATCCGCTCCGAGCATCAAGGAGACGGTGTGCCAAGTGCCAAGTATGCGTATTCGTCCGATTGGGCAATGCCGCTGCCGGACACTCGATGATGGCTGCTGCCGTATCGGTTCCGAAACGCACAGCCGCGGTAGGCGCAAGAGGGCCCGCACGACGGCGAGTGTGCCGGGGACGAAGCGCGCGTATGGGCCGGCTCGGGCGCGCTCGCTGTCCCGATGAATGGATGGAAACGGTTGAGGCAGCTTGGTCTGTGATTCCAAAACGGCTTTCGTCGTTCCGTCGACACTCCGGATTTTCCGGTACGCCGCCGTGAAACCTGCGCAGGAAAAACGCGGATTGTGCCACAGCTTGCACGATTTGGAACGAATCCCCATCGATTTGCTGCCAATTCGGTAGAAATTTCTCCCATCTCGCTTCGGGACAAAAAAATTTCTCGATTGCGAATCGTGACCGCGTAGTTCGGACATCGGTCAGCAAGAAGCAGACAGTCAAATGTTCGCTTGGTTGAGCCAGCCATTGCCCGCGTGGACACCACCGGGGCGGGCACCTGCGCCCTTGGTTTACTTGTTTACTTATGTATACATGTAGTAGTAGTTAACAAGCTCCCTCCAGTTCTGTGCACAACCAGAATTTATTTATAAAAATCAAATAGATATAGAACGAACAACCCGTTGTTTTCAGTGTGGGGTGAGTCGAGTATACGGAGCACAACTTTTTGCCTTTCTCGCTTGCCGGCGACTTGTCCCGTATACGTCCACAAGGAGTTCACAAAGATTCCGTCCTGCTTGACACAACCTTATTCACAGCGTTTTGTGGATAAGTCTTCCGTCATCCGAGCGTGGCTTTGTGCCGAAGCGTCCGCAGCAGGTAGCGCGCGGGATCGAGACTGTCGGCCAGGTCGCGCTCAAGGGGCCACGGCTCTCCTTCGATTTGTGAGGCGATGAGTTCGGCTGCGAGCGATGACCAGACGAGCCCGCGCGAGCCGAACGCGAAAGCGCTGTAGAGCCCGTCGGTGCGCGGCAGGTCTGGCAGTTGCACACCGCGCAGTGCCGCGGCATCGCGCTCGCTTGCGGCTTCGTCGGGAAGCGGCCCGATCATAGGCAAGCGGTCGCTCGTCACGCAGCGAAAACCAACTCGGCCCGCGAGCGATGCGGGGTCCAGTTCAGCGAGTTCGCCCGCTAAGGCGGGGAGCAGGCGCGAAAGGCGCATCACATTTTCGCTGTGGCTCGACGTGCGAACCAAAGGATCGGTGTCGTCGATTTCGTACGTGGCACCCGTCAGCAGGGCGTCTGCGAGCGGAACCGCATAACCGTCGCCGATTACGGGCATGCGTAAAGCGGCTGCAAAGCGTGCCGGTAACAGTGTCAGCTGACCGCGTATGACGCGTGTCGGCGCATGGCGCAAACCGGCGACACGCGCCGCATCCTGGGCGTTGGCAAAAATGACGACGGGCGCGCGCTCAAGCGGGCAGCCGGCCTCGTCGAAGATCGTCCATGCGTGGCCGTCGCGCTGGATGCGTGCGGCTTGAACGCCGCCGCGCCAGCTCAGCGCGTCTCCGGCGGCGGCGCAAAGTGCCGCGCAAAGGGCGGCGGGATTGAGCGAGCCGCCTTGTGGGTAAAACCAACCTCCGTGCGTTAATGCAACGCCTGAGCGTGTTTGCGCTTCGGCGGCCGAGTGCGCCTGCACGAATGCGGGCGGATAGCCGAATGCTGCGATAGCCTCCGATATCGATTGCGCTTCGTTCTCGTCGGCAGGCAGATGAAGCAGACCCTCACGGCTGCGCTGGAACCGGTGTCCAGCCTCCTCGAGCGTTCGCCAGCGGCGCAGCGCGTAGAGGAAGCCCGCACGCGTAATGCGCGAGGCTGTGCTGTCATCGCGCGACAGCAAAGGATGGAAAACGCCGGCTGGGTTGCCTGACGTTTCGTGCGCGGGGCGCGCGTGGCGTTCCAGCGCGCTCACGCGCCAGCCGCGCGCGGTTAGCCGCTCGATCAACGCGCAGCCGGCCAGGCCGGCGCCGATCACGACTGCATGCCGCTCGGCGAGCGGGAGCGGCGCGGGAGGTTCGTGCCGGCGCACGCGCCAGCGCGGCGCGAACGTGCCCACGAGCATTTCGCGCTTGCCGTTGAAACCGGGGGCGTTCGAACACGCGAAGCCGGCGGCTTCCAGGCCGCGCCTCACATGAACCGCGCAGGTGTAAGTGGCGACTGTTGCGTGCTCGTCGGACAGTCGCGCGAGCGCCTTGAAGACGGGCGGTGACCAAAGGTCCGGATTTTTGGCCGGCGCAAAGCCGTCGAGATAGAACGCGTCGGCACGCAGCCAAAGTTTCGGCAACAAGTCGAGTGCATCGCCAAACGCGATCGTCAGCGTGAGGCGTCCGCTTTCAAATTCGATCCGGTTGATGCCGGGCAGCGGCAGCGGCCATGCGTCGGCAAGCTGCGCGGCGAGCGGGGAAATGGCCGCATCTGTCGCGATTCTTGCGTGAAGCGCGCGCAGGTCATCGGCCGAGAACGGGTGCATTTCGAGCGATACGAACGCAAGCCGCTCGGAGCGTGCAGGGTCCGCACGCCAGGCCGCCCAGGTGGCAAGAAAATTCCCACCAATGCCGAAGCCGGTCTCGAGAACCGTGAACAGACGCTTGCCGCGCCATCGTAAGGGCAGCCCATTGCCGCTGACGAACACGTGCTGCGCCTGCGCCAGGGCACCCGCCGCGCTGTGATAGACGTCGTCGTACATAGGCGAAAACGGTGTGCCGTCATCGCGAAAGGCCAGCGTAGCGGGTTTCAACGGAGCGGTCATAACTGGCGGTAGAAGAGCCAAGAAGAAGGGGAAATAAATGAAAATCAGGCGTGCAGCTCAGCTCTTGCGCGAATGCGGCGGTCTCGAACCCCGTTGTCGCGGTATCCGTGCGTTGCCCGAAAGCCCCGCCGTGCCGGCTTTTTCTAAACCGTTGGCAAAATCCAACGTTGGCATGTCGCGAAGCCGCCAAACCCTTGGCAGCCGGGGCTTGCGAGTACGACAATGCGTGAAACCCAGTCCCGACAAGGTAAAGAAGCTCTAAATTCTTCGAAAGCCTTGCCGTTATTGGGTTTGCGCTGAGCTATCATAGCAAGCGCCGCACGACCGTCGCCCGGGCCATGGCGCGGCAGCCGGTGGTGCACGCTTCGCCACAAGCTACTCGACGGCACAGCTGCGTACGATAAGCGGCGCGTCTTTGCGCTGTTCGTATCACTTCAATCTGACAAAGAGGAACGTTAATGAACAAACAGGAACTGATCGACGCCGTCGCAGGTCAGACGGGCGCCAGCAAGGCTCAAACTGGCGAAACGCTGGACACGCTGCTGGAAGTGATTAAGAAGGCAGTGTCCAAAGGGGACGCGGTTCAATTGATCGGCTTCGGCAGCTTCGGCTCGGGGAAGCGCGCAGCCCGCACGGGCCGCAACCCGAAGACCGGCGAGACGATCAAGATCCCGGCCGCGAAAACCGTCAAGTTTACGGCTGGCAAGGCGTTCAAGGATGCCGTCAACAAGCGTTAAGCCCGAACGGTTCCATGCTTGATTGACACCCGCCTAAGGCGGGTTTTTTTTCGACTGCGCGAGTCGACGGTGGTCGAGCGCCCACCCGCTCGAGCAAGACGCCGCGCCGAGTGCATCTCGTTTACGTTGGGCGAAGCAGCGCGGCTTCGCCCAACACGGTCTCGTCAATGAACGATCTGGCCTATGCCGTCTTCGTCTTCTTCGGCACCGAGATCCCAGGTGGGGAAAGGATCGGCAAACCCCGCCCAGGCTGACGGACCGAGCGCATATTCGTCGTCTCTCAGAAGGCATCCATCGAGCTTCGCGCGCCAATGAGTTGCATCGAGGTCGACGCCGATCATGACGAGTTCCTGACGGCGATCGCCGATTGTCGTGTCCGCTGGGTTGCCATGCCAGTCGGCTGCGATTTCCGCGGCAAGTTCGTCGTCAACCGGCCATTCTTCCCGCGGCTGCGCTGCCCACCAGTAACCGGCCGGCCCATGTCGACATGCACCTCCCGCCTGCGAAAGCGAACCCACGACATCGTTGCGTGTTGCAAGCCAGAAAAAACCTTTGCTGCGCAAGACGCCACGCCACTGCTCGTGCAGCAACGCCCATAGCCGCTCGGGATGAAACGGCCGGCGTGCGCGGTAGATGAAGCTGTCGATGCGGTACTTGTCGGCTTCGCCAGTGTGCCCCGGCGCATGATCACCATCTTCTTCGTTCAGCGACGAGAGCCAGCCGGGAGCGCTCGATGCGGCATCGAAATCGAAGCGCTTCGTGTCAAGCACTTCTTCGAGCGGCACCGCGCCGAAGCGACTCACGATCTGGACCGCGCGCGGGTTGAGGCGCGCAAGGATGCGCTGTAAGCGGCCGAGCGCTTCGGCGTCGACGAGATCGGCCTTGTTCACGACGAGCACGTCACAGAATTCGATCTGTTCGATCAAGAGCTCGACGAGGTTACGATCGTCGGCTTCGCTCACGGCAAGGCCGCGCTCGGCGAGCGCGTCGGGCGATTCGTAATCACGCAGGAAATTGAGCGCGTCGACGACGGTGACCATCGTATCGAGGCGCGCCACCTCGCTGAGCGAAACGCCATTCTCATCGGTCATCGTGAACGTCTCGGCGATGGGCATCGGTTCTGCGATACCCGTCGACTCGATAAGAATCGCATCGAAGCGGCCTTCGCCGGCGAGCTGCCGAATCTCGGTCAGCAGATCGTCGCGCAGCGTGCAGCAGATGCAGCCGTTCGACATCTCGACAAGCCGCTCCTCGACTTGCGACAGCGCGGACGCGTCACGCACGAGCGACGCGTCGATATTGACGGCTGCGAGATCGTTGACGATGACGGCAACGCGCAGGCCAGCGCGATTGGCCAGGATATGCTTGAGCAGAGTGGTCTTGCCTGCGCCGAGAAAACCCGACAGGACGGTAACCGGCAACGGAGGCTGATTCATGACGGTGGACATCGAATGCGCAAAAGAGGCGGGGCGTGCCTGAAACACGCGGTGCAGCGAGCATTGTGCACCAAACGCCGCAATGCTGGGCATCTACGGTCGCAGAAGCTGCGGCGCAGCGAGGAGGATGTCTTGGAAACAGCACGCGCTGTTGCATCGCTGCCGCCATGCGCGTCGCGACGCCCTGTGCCGACGTTCGCTAACGTTGCGCCTGCAACAGCTTCCAGCGGCTGAGGATATCCACGATCTGGCGCGCGTACCGGTCGCGCAGAGCCGGCGTTTCTGAATGATAGGCGCCGACGGCTTGCCAGGTGTTGCCGTACTTGTTCATCTTCTGACGCAGATGCCACGCGGCGATATAGACGTTCTTGCAAGGCTCCATCAACGTTTCACTCGAGATGCCGTACTGAGAAAGCGTGGGCAAATGAACCGAGTTGATCTGCATGACGCCGTAATCGGTCGAACCGTTTGCGTTCTTGTGAAGCGCATCGGGCCGATTGTGCGATTCCTGCCAAGCAATCGCGCGCAGAATCAGCGGATTTACTTTTTGGTAGTGGGCGGCTTCATCGAAGCAATCCGCGCGAGCGCCGCCGCTCGCCAAGCACGCGGCGAAGCCGGTGCCTAGCATCCCGAGTGCCCATCTTTTTCGCGTTTTTCGCTGTGCTCGTTTCATCGCTGAATCGATCCTTCGGCATGCCGCCGGTGCCCGTCGCCCCGCCATATGTTGGGCGTTGTCCCGCCTTCCTATCGCTTTTCGTTCGTCGAAGCACATCGCTCGACTGGCACTCTCGGGAAAACCCCGACCACGGGCACCCGTTCCACGAAAAATCTCCGCCCGTATCATACCCATTGGATTGCGTTCGCAATACCTGCCCTTCGGACATAACCAAGCCGGGCATCGACAACTTTGTGATGAAACGCGTACCT
>JAXDQB010000433.1:0-2995 GCA_034668065.1 Paraburkholderia sp. | reverse complement strand
GAACGGCAACCCCACGCCGCTCAGCATCGGTACGAACATCTACATTCAGCCCGGCGCCAAGACCACGATTTACAGCTCCGTTCCCACCGATACCGTCATCTACGTTCCCATTGTAAGCAGCATCGTCTCCAGTACCTATGAGCCTATCGTTGCATTCGCGGCGTTCTACATCGACGGTGTCGGCACCCCCAGCGAGAAGTATATCCAAGGCCATTTTCTCACCGGCTATGACATACCGCAGTCTTCGGGCGTAGGCCCGAACTACGGAGCGTATGTGCCGCCTCGCCTGGCCCTTTGACGTAGAGCACACTGAGGTGGTGTCGCAGTGTGGTAGCTAGTTGACCATTGATGCTCGTAGTACTACGTCAGCGCACCCAAATTGCGCGAGATCCAGCATACAGAGCAACGGCCGACAAGCAGGAAGTGATATAGCGCTTCACTCACGGGGCCCCGTGTTCCTCAATATCGGCATGCGCATAGCCTGTGGCGATTCCCAGCGTGTGATCCTCCGCCTTTTGGTCGAGTCCTGCGAGGAAGCCGTACTGGTCAGCGCGGAAGCCGGGCTCGCCGTTCGTGCCACCGACCTTTGTGTTGTGTGCGCCCGTGGCGGTGACCCAGCCGTCCGGTGAGCCATTCGTCGCAGAAGCACGGCAGGTCCGATTGTGGCGTTCATTCGGTGTTGTCTTCAAGGTCTGTTCTTCGTCGGGCTCCGGCCATTAGCCGCATTGTGGTGACCGTCGCCTCGTGGCCGATTGGGTGAAGTCGCCAACGGCCGCTTATTGGCACTCCGGTTCGCAAAAACTGAATTCAGCTGACTGACCGGTTTGGAGAAGGTCATCTGACCGGAGTGGGTCGTGCGCTGCCACTCGCGAAACGATCTCGCCGATTGCACAACGGTTGGCAAATATCTGCCATGAAGCGACATTGGTTGGGCGCGCCCCTTAGACGTCCAGAAGGCGGCTCCCACTGCGAAAACGGACATTCGACTTTTGAGCGGGTTGACTTCGCTGGACGATGCGCCGAGTAACGGTGTGCCCGCAAGCGCGCGTGAAAACCGAAGGTTCGAGCGCCGCAAGCCGCGTCAACTCGTCAAAGCAACTTTGACTTTCGCCCGAATCTCATTGGGTGCCGTACCTTAGCCCAGCCTTCCGCTGGGCCTCATGCTGTAGCTCATCCGTGGCACGCTTTCTTCTTGCGTTTGCCGGTACGCCCGCTCATCAGCGCGTGCAAACGCGGCCTCACGCCAATGGCGCATGCGGATCGGCGCGCGTCGCGGCGTTGCCAGACGCGCGCTGGCACAGACGTCCCGCACTGAATCGGACGTCACGCCCGCAGGATCTTCTGCCCGAACAGCTGCGAGTTCGTTTCAGGAAACAGCGTCGAAGCGACGCGCTTCGGCTCGATGCCGAACGTCTCGCCCGCCGAACCGGCGATCACGGCATCGAGTCCCGTGGTCGGCTTCAGATCGCGCGATTCATACAGCGCGCTCCGGCTCAGCCCCGGCCAGTCGGCCAGCACGCGCCCACCCGCGACCGAGCCGCCGAAAAGCATCGCCGCCGAGGCTGTGCCATGGTCCGTGCAGCCCGTGCCGCCCGTGCCGTTCGCCGCCGCCGTGCGCCCGAACTCCGTTGCGACGATGACGGTCGTATTCACCCACTGCCCGGCCATGCCATCGGCGAGCGCGCCGAGCATCGTGTCGAGCGCTTTCAGTTGCGCGGCAAGACGTGGATTTTGCGCGCTATGGGTGTCCCATCCTCCGGTCTCGATCATCCGATGCGCGGGCCGTCCGGCTTGGAGAGGAACGTCGCAGCCAGCTTGCCCAGGCTCGCCGGGTCCTGACGCGCGCCCGCATCGGCGGCGAGGCCGCGTGCCTGCATCGCCGATTCCCACAGCGCATGAAGCTGCGCATCGCCCGCATAAAGCTGCGAGACGCGCGTGAGCAAGTCGTCCGGAGCTTGCGGCAACGACGACGGCGCATACGACGTGACCTCGGCGCGGCCACGCAACGCAAGCGGCACGGTCGGCGCAAACGCGATGGCGTCCTTTCGCGGCGCGGCACTGTTCCTGTACGGCAACAGATTGTCCAACTAATCATGTGACACAGTATCTAGAAGCGGTAGCTCACGCCGATCTGCACGACGGGATAGACCTTGTAGCGCTCCACCTTGTCGGTGATCTTCTGTTCCTGCTCGTCGATGTTCGCCTGCGTCGTGAACATCGAATAAATGGCGGGCACGTTGTAGTGCGTTCGCGGACGCCCATAGGCCACGCCCAGATCGAACGTCAGGCCGAAACCCTTCGAGACCGGCTTATGTCCGTAACCAATGCCCACATACGGCATGACGCGCGGCAGCGTGACCGTCGCCGACGGCGCGGGGCCGACGGCCGGCACATAGTCGTCGCCGATCTTGTAGTTGCCTTGCGCGTTCGGCACGGCATGAGCCGAGAGTTCGTCGTCGTTGATCAACGCGCCCGCGGTCAGCCGGAAACCGCTCGACCTGAACGGGAACACGTCGAAATAGAGGCCGCCCTGCAGCAGCTTGAGGTGGCCGTCGTATTCATTGTCGTTGACGTTGACTGAATGCGAGAAGCCAAGGCCTTCGAATTCCGCATGCACGCCCGTCCACGAATTGAGCGGCAGCGCGGCGCCAATGCCCGCGCCCAGCGTGCCGCCGTGAAGATAAAACTCCTGCGCCTGCGCGGTGCTCGCCATCACCGCCGACGCCGCTACTGCAACGAGAACCGCATTTTTTACCTGCCTTTTCACCAGTACCACCGCTTGTCTCCCGACAAAAATCAATTGCATGCCGGGGACTTTACGTTTCGCGCTAGCGGTTCAAATGAATGAACAAGGGGCAATTGTGGCGGTTCTTCGCGCTCAAGACCGGCGGTTCCTTCAAAGCGGAAATTGTGACGCGTAAGTTCTGCCGAACAGCCGATTGAAGCGTTATGGCAGAGCCGAATAGGCCTGTTTTCAAGAGATATTCAGTGAATC
>JAXDQB010000432.1:0-3721 GCA_034668065.1 Paraburkholderia sp. | reverse complement strand
TATTGCAACCCGCAGCTGGACAAGCTCATCGCGCAGGGACGCGAGACGGCCGATCAGAGCAAGCGCACGCAGCTCTACCAGACAGCGCAAAAGATCATCCACGATCAGGCACTTTGGATTCCGCTTGGGTATCCGAGCGCGGCCGCGATCACGCGATCGAACGTGAGCGGATACAACGTCAGCCCATTCGGGCGGCAGAATTTCAACAACGTCTCGATACAGTGAGCACGCTGCGCGCATGCAGCTGAAACGGACGGGACGATGCGCCACCGCACTCGGCGCCCACACGACAGGTGGCAACCGCGACGGCAGTGCTCTATGCTTTGACGACATCCCGCCGCATGGAACGCGATTTAATCTTCCTGTAGAAGGAGTGTCGCCATGTCCTATCTGCTGCTCATCGTCGAGCCACCCGAGCAACGTCGCTCGCGCACGCGCGATGAGGGGCGCGCTGCCTACGACACCATGAAGCGTTTCGCCGATGATCTGCGGGCACGCGGTGTGCTTGTCGACGCGCAATCGCTGGCGTCGACGGCCGATGCTGTGCGCATCGAGGTTCGCGAGGGCGAGCGCCGCATCATCGACGGGCCCTTCGCCGAAGCGAAGGAGATGGTCGGCGGATTCTTCCTGCTCAACTGCAACCGTGAGGACGAAGCGGTCGCTATCGCGGCGGAATGCCCGGCCGCGCAATGGTGCACCGTCGAAGTCCGCCGCCTGGCACCCTGTTTTGAATAAGGGTTTTGACTAGGCGGAGGTGTTCGATGTCGATGTCGAGTGCATCGTCGCTTGTTCGTCGTATCGACAGGAGCCCGCCTCGGGCGGCCTCCGATCACTTCAACAAGGAGCGAGCGATGCGATTCTTGATCATGGTCCGATCCAACGCGCGGAGCGAATCGGGCGCGCTGCCGGGCCCGGGCGACAAGCTGATGGCGGACATGGCCGCCTACCAAGAGGCACTCGGAAAGGCCGGCGTGCTGCTTGACGCGAGCGGCTTGAAGCCGAGTTCGCAGGGATGGCGGGTGCGCTACTCGGGCGGCAAGGGCACCGTCGTCGACGGTCCGTTCACAGAGACAAAGGAGCTCATCGCCGGCTATACGCTGATCCAGGTTCGCTCCCGGGAAGAGGCGCTGGAGTGGGCGCGGCGCTTTCCGGCGCCGTTCGGCGAAGCGACGGACTGCGAAATCGAAGTGCGGCCGTTATACGAGCTCGACGACTTCGAACCGAGCCCGGACGTCGAGCGTTTTCGCGAACTTGAGGCGGCGCGTGCCGAGCGGCATTAATGCGCGCCGATGGGTGCTAGGGAGCGCCGAGGAGCGTTGAGAAGCGATGACGAACGCGACGCATCGTGCCATCGAAGCCGTATGGCGCATCGAATCCGCACGCATCATCGCGCATGCGGCGCGCCTCGTGCGCGATATCGGCGTAGCGGAAGAACTCGCTCAGGATGCGCTTATTGCAGCGCTCGAGCACTGGCCGCGGCAGGGCGTCCCGGACAACCCCGGCGCGTGGCTCATGGTCACCGTGAAGAACCGCGCGCTCGACAAGCTGCGGCTCGACGCGCTTCACGCGAAAAAACATGAAGCGCTCGGCCGCGACCTCGATGCGCTCGAGGCGCATGTCGTGCCGGACTTCGTCGACGCGCTCGACGCCGCGCGTGCCGACGACATCGGCGACGATCTGCTGCGCCTGATTTTCACTGCCTGTCACCCTGTCCTGTCAACCGATGCGCGCGTGGCGCTGACGCTGCGCCTGCTCGGTGGGCTCTCGACGCATGAGATCGCACGTGCGTTCCTCGTTTCGGAGCCGACGATTGCGCAGCGCATCGTGCGAGCCAAACGCACCTTGAGCGCCGCCAGGGTGCCATTCGAAGTGCCGCGTGCCGAGGAGCGCCGCACGCGCATGGCGTCCGTGCTGGAAGTCGTCTATTTAATCTTCAACGAGGGCTACGCCGCGACGGCCGGTGACGACTGGATGCGCCCGGCACTATGCGACGAGGCGCTGCGCCTCGGGCGCATTCTGGCTGAGCTCGCTCGCGGCGACAGCGAAGTGCACGGACTCGTTGCGTTGATGGAGCTGCAGGCCTCGCGCCTTCGCGCACGCACTGACGCGCAAGGCCGCCCGGTTCTCCTTGCCGATCAGAACCGCGCGCATTGGGACCCGCTGCTGATCCGACGCGGCCTCGCCGCGCTCGCCCGCGCCGAATCGCTCGGCGGCACGCTCGGACCCTATGCGCTGCAAGCTTCGCTCGCCGCCTGCCACGCCCGTACCCGCACGGCGTCAGAGACCGATTGGATGCAAATCGTCGCGCTCTACGACGCACTCGCGCAGGTCAGCCCCTCGCCCGTTGTCGAACTCAACCGCGCCGTCGCCGTCGGCATGGCGTTCGGGCCCGAGGCGGCTTTCGCCATCGTCGAAACGCTTTCGACCAACCCGTCGCTCGCCCGCTATCACTGGCTGCCGAGCGTGCGAGCCGATCTGCTCGCAAAGCTGGGGCGCGGCGAGGACGCGCGCATCGAGTTCGAGCGCGCCGCCGCGATGACCCAAAACGCGAGAGAGCGCGAAATGCTGCTCGCTCGTGCACGCGAAATGGCGCAGCAAAGCCAGGCATAGCCGCGGACAAGAAACAGCAGAAAAGCGACAAACGGCCGGCGCCGTCATGGCAATTTGCATTTTCGAGATTCCGATCGTCTGGTAAACGCACATGTATGAATGGCTTTCGTTTGTTTTGAGACAAGGTGGCAGGGCTTTCCGATGCGCCCTCAAAACACAAAGGAGGTCCTCATGCCGTATGCCAAACGAGTTTCTGCTGCCGCGCTGTTGGCGGTCTTGCCGATATTCTTCTGCCCTGCCGCCGGGTCAGCAAACGCGGCGGAGAATGAAACGGCACCTCCCGCGGTAGTGGAACGGCCACGCGTCGATCAATTCATCGTCAAATTGCGCAAGCCGCGCACAGCCGACGTGGCCGCGGAGGCCGCACGGCCGTACCGCGCGAGTTCGTTCGATGTGTCCACCTTAGTGTTGCAAAGGGTTGTCGAACGGGTGCTGCGTGACGAACGTCGCGCGCCGCAGGGTGCGGGCGCGGGAGTGCGCACACGGCGGGCGGCGAATGCGCTCGGCTATACGCGTGCGATCTCGGGGGCAGCGCACGTTGTCGGGCTCGCCGCGCCCGTCGATGCCGTGGATGCCGCCGCCTTGGCGAAACGGTTGCAAGCGCAACCGGAAGTCGAATACGCGGAGCCCGATTATCGTCTTCGCGCTCACATGGAACCGACGGATCCGCTCTATCAGCAGCAATGGAGTTACCACGAGACGGAAGCCGGCGCGAACCTGAGTGCCGCATGGGATGTGACGACGGGGTCCGCCAACGTCGTCACCGCGGTTATCGATAGCGGCTATCGAATGCATTCCGACCTCGCGGCGAATCTACTGCCCGGCTACGACTTCGTGTCCGATCCCTTCTCGGCTAACGACGGTGACGGACGCGATTCCGACGCCTCCGATCCGGGCAATTGGGCGACGCTCGAAGACTCGCTGCAATGCGACGGCACGATCGGCTGGGTGACCAACAGTACGTGGCACGGCACTCACGTGGCGGGGACGATCGGGGCCGTCGCGAACAATGGCGTGGGCGGGGTGGGCGTTGCATGGCAGGGGCGTATCGTGCCCGTGCGTGTGCTTGGCAAATGCGGCGGGGTGGTAAGCGACATTATCGATGCAATGC
>JAXDQB010000431.1:0-4079 GCA_034668065.1 Paraburkholderia sp. | reverse complement strand
TTGCGGAACGCATCGAAGGCGAGATAGGGCCGTTTGGTCACCGCGTGTTTTCCGATTCGGCGCCGGTGCTTGAAGTCGAGCTTGCGCAAAAGGGGAGCATCGGCTGGCGGGGCAAGCATACGTTGCTGATCGAACGCGATGCCGGCTCGCTCTTTTTCCTCGGCGAAATTTATGGCGACATATCCTTGCCCGTCGATGGCGATGGCGATTGCTGTGTCGATGTCGATGTCGATGTCGATGTGGATGCCGGAGCCGGCGTCACCGCTGGCACCGAGACATCCGCTGGAGTGGCTGCGCGCGGCGCGGGCGCGCATTGCGGGCACTGCACGCGCTGCATCGATGCCTGCCCGACCGGCGCGATCGTCGGGCCTTTTCGTGTCGATGCACGCCGCTGCATTTCGTATCTGACGATCGAATTGAAAGGCAGCATTCCGGAAGCGCTGCGTCCGCTGATCGGCAATCGCGTATATGGATGCGATGACTGCCAGCTCGTTTGTCCTTGGAACAAGTTCGCGCAAGCGGCGCCCGTCGACGATTTCGACGTTCGGCACGGGCTGGATCGCGCAAAGCTCGTCGACCTTTTCGCCTGGAGCGCCGAGGAGTTCGACACGCGCATGCAAGGCAGCGCGATTCGCCGCATCGGCTACGAGCGCTGGTTGCGGAATTTGGCCGTCGCGCTGGGCAATGGGCTACGCGTCGGCACTGAGGCGTCGCTCGCCGAGACGGACAGAGGCCGCATCGTCGAGGCGTTGCGCCGGCGGGCGGAGGATCCGTCCTGGCTCGTGCGCGAGCACGTGATGTGGGCGCTGGAAGCCGCGTGAGCGTCCTTCCGAATACTATCGGCCAAAGAGGGGCGCGCGAGCGATGAATGAAAGAAAAACCATGCATAGCGCCGTGATCGAAGCGCCGTTCGGCAAGGTGGGAATCCGCGTCGACGAGGCGGCCGGCGTCGTGCGGCTCATCGAATACCTGCCGGGCGCAGTGGGGGGCGTTGCGCCCGATTCTCCGCTGGCCGAGCGGGCGGTGCGGCAGATCGAGCGCTATCTTGAAACGCCCGCCGCTTCGTTCGATTTGCCGCTTGCCGACGGGGGCACCCCATTTCAGCGGCGCGTTTGGCAGGCGATGTGCGATATCGCTCCCGGGCACGTGCTGACCTACGGCGAGCTCGCGGAGCAAATCGGCGGCATGCCGCGTGCGGTTGGCCAGGCGTGCGGAGATAACCCGTTTCCGATCGTCGTTCCTTGCCACCGCGTGGTGGCGGCGAATGGGCTCGGCGGTTTTGCGCACCACGCCGCCGACGGCTTTTTCCTGCGAGTTAAGCGTTGGCTCCTCGCACACGAAGGCGCGCAGCAGGAGCTCGGCCTGTGAGCGATCTGGCGAAATGCGACCTGCGGAGCGGGGCTTCGGAAGGGTACGAAGGTGCGGGCGTGCCGACCGGGCAACCATCGGCGCAGGTCGTCGCAAGCGGCCAGTCGATCGACACGTTTTGCGACGGGCTCTGGCTTGAGCACGGTCTCGCGCGCAACACGCTCGACGCTTACCGGCGCGACCTGCGCTTATTTGCCGAGTGGCTGGCGTCCGAGCATGGGCTGGCCGTCGACGCGGCCGCCGAGGCGCACGTCAACGGCTACCTCATCGCGCGCAGCGACGGCAAGGCGACCTCTGCGAACCGGCGTCTATCCGTCTTTCGCCGTTACTATGCCTGGGCGATTCGCGAGCATCGCGCGGCGGCGGATCCGACGCTCAGAATTCGGTCGGCAAAGCAGCCACCGCGCTTTCCTTCGACGTTGACGGAAAATCAGGTTGAAGCGCTGCTCGCGGCACCTGAGATAGAGACACCGCTCGGCTTGCGCGATCGCACGATGCTCGAACTGATGTATGCGAGCGGCTTGCGCGTGAGCGAGCTCGTGGGGCTGAAGACTGTCGAAGTCGGGCTCAACGAGGGTGTGGTGCGCGTGATGGGCAAGGGCTCGAAGGAGCGGCTCGTGCCCTTCGGCGAAGAGGCGCACGGCTGGATTTCGCGCTATCTGCGCGAGGCCCGGCCCGCGCTGCTCGGCGCACGCGCCGCCGACGCGCTCTTCGTGACCGGGCGCGCCGAAGGCATGACGCGACAGCAATTCTGGAACATCATCAAGCGCCATGCCCGAGCGGCCGATATCCATGCTCCGCTGTCGCCGCATACGCTGCGCCATGCGTTTGCGACGCATCTGCTCAACCACGGTGCCGATCTGCGCGTCGTTCAGCTATTGCTCGGCCACGCCGACATTTCGACGACGCAGATCTACACGCACGTTGCGCGCGAGCGCTTGAAGTCGCTTCATGCGGCGCATCATCCACGCGGCTGACGCGAAACGGCATGCGTCGGCACGCGCCGGTGCGAGGTTGCACTGATGGAGCATGCCGCTTGGATTTCCGACCATCGCGGCGTGGCGGCAGCGCTTAAAATGCGCGGATGAGCAAAGCCAAACATGTCTCCGAGACGCCCGCCACGCAGTTCCTGCGCCGCAACGCAGTGAGCTTTGGCGAGCACCCCTACGAGTACGTCGAGCATGGCGGCACGGCTGAATCGGCGCGCCAGCTCGGCGTCGACGAACACTGTGTCGTCAAGACGCTAGTCATGGAAGACGAGCGTGCGAAGCCGCTCATCGTCCTTATGCACGGCGATCGCACCGTGTCGACGAAGAACCTTGCACGGCAGATCGGCGCCAAGCGCATCGAGCCTTGCAAGCCTGAAGTCGCGAACCGGCACTCGGGCTACTTCGTGGGCGGCACCTCGCCATTCGGCACCAAAAAGACGATGCCCGTCTTCGTCGAGTCGAGCATTCTCGAACTCGAAGCGATCTATCTGAATGGCGGCCGGCGCGGCTATCTGATCAGCATCGCGCCTGGCGTTCTCACATCGCTGCTCGACGCGCAGCCGGTCGACTGCGCGAGCGTCGATTGAGCGATCGGGGCGATCGGGGCGACCGGAGTGACCGGAGTGACCGGAGTGACCGGAATGACCGGAATGACCGGAGTGATCCGGGCGGCGACCGAGGCGGTGACCAAGGCGACTAAAACCCGCGCTCATCCTTCGGTAGAATGAGCGCCGCGCGCCTGTTCCGTTGCAGGAATCGGCCCGTTCCCGTTCAATCGTTCCGCCACATGTTGAAAGAGCCGTCTATGGAAATTCTGATCGCCGCCGTTGCCGCTTATCTGATTGGATCGGTGTCGTTTGCCGTGATCGTCAGCGCCGCGATGGGCCTAGCCGATCCGCGTTCGTACGGTTCGAAGAATCCCGGCGCAACCAATGTGCTCAGAAGCGGCAACAAGGCCGCGGCAATCCTGACTTTGGCCGGCGATGCGATCAAAGGCTGGCTCGCGGTTTGGCTCGCCGAGCATGTCGGAGCGCGCTACGGTCTCGGCGAAAGCGCCGTGGCCGTAGCCGCGCTGGCCGTTTTTCTTGGTCACCTCTACCCCGTCTTCTTCAGGTTCAAAGGCGGCAAGGGCGTCGCAACGGCCGCGGGCGTGCTGCTGGCAATCAACCCGGTGCTGGGCCTCGCCACTATGCTGACCTGGGTCATCATCGCGGTCTTTTTTCGCTATTCGTCGCTGGCGGCGCTCATGTCAGCCGTCTTCGCGCCGCTTTTCGACATTTTTCTGTTCGGACCCAACGTCGTCGCATGGGCCGTATTCGCGATGAGCGCGCTGCTCGTTTGGCGCCACCGCGCGAACATTGCGAAGTTGATCGCCGGCAAGGAAAGCCGCATCGGCGAGAAGAAGGCCGCAGCCGCCGCGCCCGCCCACCACGCACGCAAGCACTGAGCGGTGAACTACGGCGCATCTGGGAACCGGGGCGCGCCGGGCATTGTGGACCAGCCCGTCCCGTTGCTTCCCGGTACGCTGCGCTTCCGAGAACCCGGGCGCGCCGGGCACCCCTTCGAGGATCAATCCCGGAAGTTGTTGAAGTCGAGCGGGGTGTCGCTCACGTCCTTACGCAGCATGGCGATCACGCTTTGCAGGTCGTCGCGCTTGGTGCCCGTGATGCGGACGGCGTCGCCCTGAATGCTCGCCT
Organism: Paraburkholderia sp.; assembly: GCA_034668065.1. Taxonomy (GTDB): domain Bacteria; phylum Pseudomonadota; class Gammaproteobacteria; order Burkholderiales; family Burkholderiaceae; genus Trinickia. The sequence goes on along the minus strand of JAXDQB010000431.1, from coordinate 25 downwards.
GGACCTTGATCTTGCTGTCCTTCAC
>JAXDQB010000430.1:0-3998 GCA_034668065.1 Paraburkholderia sp. | reverse complement strand
TTGGCGCTTATCTCCACGAAGTGGCGACGGCGCGCGGTCTCGCGCTCGCCATCGATATCTGCACATTCGGTCAGCCGCTCTTTTTCAGTGCGCTGGAAGGCGCCACGCCTGACAATGCCGCCTGGGTGCGCCGCAAACGCAATGTCGTCGCGCATTTTAGGCGGAGCTCCTACGCAATCGGCTTACGGATTCAGCGTGCCGGCACGACGCTCGCGGACAAGCACGGCTTGCCCGTCGAAGACTATGCCGCGCACGGTGGGGCGTTTCCGCTTACGGTGGAGGGTGTCGGCGTCGTCGGTTCGGTAACGGTCTCGGGGTTGCCGCAGCGTGCCGACCATGAACTCGTCGTCGAGGCATTGTGCGCCGAACTTGGCCACGATTATGCCCGGCTGGCGTTGGCGAAAGTTTGATCGGCGCGTGGCAGGGGCGCGCCCCGCAGTGCCTCTAGCTTTTGAATCAGGCGGTTGCCGAACAATCGGTCGGCGTCACTTTGATTGTCCCGAAAGCGCCTGAGGGCGGTTGCGATCGGCGGCCTTCGGGCAACAGCCGCAAGAATCAAGCGTGCGGCTGACATTGTCCCCTGTCGACGCCCGAGCGTGCTACCGTTTTCATGTCTCATCATCGTCCCCGCGCCATGCCCATGCCCGAGCCCGGTTCAACCGTCACTTGCAGCGAATTGTGCGCGTTTCTCGATAATCGAATCGGTTTTGTTCAACTGAATCGCCCGCAGGCGCTCAATGCGCTGTCGCTGCCGATGATTCGCGCCATGCACGCCGCGCTGGACGCATGGCGCGACGACGCGCGCGTCGTCGCCGTTGTTGTCTACAGTTCGCATCCGCGTGCCTTTTGCGCCGGCGGCGATGTGCGTTACTTCTACGAGATCTCGCAGCAGGGTGACGTGGCGGCGCGTGACCGGTTCTTCATCGAGGAATACGCGCTAGACCATGCCATCTTCTCTTTCCCGAAACCGTACATCGTGTTGATGAATGGAATCGTCATGGGCGGGGGCATGGGCATCTCGCTGGGCGCACACCGCACGGGCGGACTGCGGGTCGTGACGAACACCACTCAAATGGCGATGCCCGAGACACGCATCGGTCTTTTTCCCGATGTGGGCGCAAGCTGGTTCCTGGCGCGCACGCCCGGTGCGATTGGGCGCTACCTCGCCGTGACAGGGGCGACACTTAGCGCCGCCGACGCCCTCTATGCAGGGTTGGCCGACATCTGTATGGACGCTGCCGCCGTGCCGTCGCTCGTCGAACGGCTGCGTCGCGAAGCATTCGCAGGCGGCGCGGACGTCGTCGGCTGCGTGAGGCGCATGGCGGTTGAAGCGCCGTGCGACGCCGGGACGGAGTTACGAGAGGCGACGTTGGCCGCCACGCGCGGATGGATTGACCGCCATTTCGCTCAGCACGACGTGGCGGGAATACTCGCGTCGCTGGGAGCCGAGCGCGAAGACGGCGCGCGCGACTGGGCAGAAGAAACGATTGGCTTGATGCGCGAACGCTCGCCCCTCTCAATGGCCGTTTCGCTCGAGGTCGTGGAGCGAGCGGAAGGGTCGATGGCTGAATGTCTTCGGCGTGATCTTGATCTCACGCGTTCACTGTTCGAGCACGGCGACGTCATCGAAGGCGTGCGTGCGCGGATTATCGACAAGGACAATCGGCCCGCATGGCGAATTCCGCAAATCGAAGACGTAAGCAGCAACGATGTGGAGCGCATGTTCGCAAGCCCTTGGTCTGCCGAGGATCACCCGCTTCGCCATTTGATGGGCTAAAAAATGCGTTCATATTCCGGCAGGCGCGCACCGGCAAGCGCGCCTACGCCGTTTCTTCGCCGCTCTCCGTCATGAAGGCGCGCATGAAAACAAGCGCGCCCCAGCCCCACACTGCATTGGCGGCAAAGCCGACCGCAAAACGCGGCAGCATGTTGCCGCTTGGCCAGATGCCGCGCACAGGATCGACGACGAACAGACGCGAGGCAGTCAGGGCGAGGCCGCCGAAAAGGCACGCCTGCACCCATGGCGCGGAACGTTCGGGCGAAACGCGCAGGAGCCAGGCCATTAGCACGGCCCAAGCCGCACTCCATAGCGCATTGGCGACGAACTCTGGGATGTCGAGTGGTGCGAATGGCGCGGTTGAAAATCCGCTTTGCCCGATCAGCCCGGCAGTGTGCAGCAATTCGAGCGTCGCCTCGCGAAAGAAAAGGGCGGCTAGGAAGCCCGCAATGAAAGGCAGGATGACTTTTTGCATGAATTGCGTCGGGGCGGCGCGTTTGACTTCGACTCGCGGCCCGCTCGTAGACCGTGAACGAGCGTCATTATAGGGGCGCCCCCAACGGCCCGTGGCGGCAATTTTGTGCACGCGACGCCGCGGGGTGCGGGTGCTAGGATGAATATGCGATTTGCACGCAAAGGAGACGGCTATGTCCAAATCCTTGAATCCGGAAGCAATCGAAGTACTGCGCCGTCTCAATGATGTCGGATCGGGCCAGCCGCCACCGCTCGTCTCGATGGCGGTTGCAGCGGAATTACTAAATGCGGGACTCGCCGATGAGAACAGCGGCGGCGTGATCGAAATCACCTGCGAGGGAAGAAAGTATTTGTCCGGTGATTGCGACTAGGCGCTTCGGAGCGGGGATCCCCATTGGCGCAACGCATCCTACTGCGTCAGCGTGAGGGTAGAGCTCACGGCGAAGCGGGCGTTTCCCCTTTGTCTGCGGCGTTAGGCTGCGGCGCATCGCGCGTTTCGGGCAGCGCGGCCCATACGAGCAATACGGCGAGAGCGCCAGCGGCGGCAAGACACAAGAAGCTCGCCGTATTGCCGAAGCGATCGGCGATGAATCCCGCGAGGAGCGTGGAGACCGTTGCACCGATGCCGGCGGTCAGACCGAAGAGGCCGATGCACAGGTTGAAATGCCCCTTATTGCCCGCGACGTCGGCCGCGATGAGCGGGAGCATGACCCCGAACACGGCGGCGCTGATGCCATCAAACGCCTGCACCGGCACAAGCAGATATGGGCTCGAGATGCCGGCGAGCAGCAGCGCTCGCACGGGCAGCGCGGCGAAGCCGAAAAGCAGCAGCGGCCGCCGTCCCCAGCGTTCGGACGAGCGTCCCACCCAAGGCGAGAGGGCCGCCACCACGATCTGCGGCACGATGATGCAGGCGGCGATGACGAGTTGAACGTTATCGCTCATATGCGTCGTCACTTCGCCGGCCGCGAGGTTCAGCATCGCGGCGTTCGACAGATGAAATAGTGCAATGCATGCGGCGAAGACGAGCACGCGCTTATCGCGCAGCAGCTCGCTCAAGCTGCCGCGCTTCTCAGGTGACGGAGGGGCGCCGGGCAGTATCTGCCCCGGGCGCTCGATCATCGTCAACGCGAGCAGCGCCGGTACCGTCAATGCGGCGGTCAGCCAGAAGACTGCGCGTGCCGACGAATATTCGCCGAATGCGCCCATCAAGGCGGCGGCCACCGCGCTGCCGATCGACGCGAAGCGCGCATTGCGGCCGAGCCGATCGCCAAGCGCGTGGCGGCCCACAAGCGCGATTGAAATGGCCGCGATTGCCGGCGTGAGCATGCAGCTCGCAAAGCCGTGGAATACTTCGGCTGCGATCACCGGAATCAATGTCGGACTTGATGCCAGCAGAAGTGCGCACGCGGCGATTGCAAGGATCGCAGCTGCGCCGGCGGCTTTCTTGTTGCGTAGCGCATCGATAAGCGCGCCGGCGGGCACTTGGCTCAGCATAGCCGTGGCAGTGCCGACGCTCAGCGCAATACCGATCTCCCCCTGTGTCCACTTGTTTGTCGTCAGATATGACGCGATGAATGGACCAAAACCCGTCTGGACATTGGCGAGAAAGAAGTTCAGCCAATCGAGCGCGCGAAGACTGCGTAGAGTTGCCATCTTCGCGTTCGTCAGCGGGAAGAGGCGGCGCTCGCAGCCGCGGGCGCCGCCGGCGGTTGCGAGGGCGACACGGCTCGCACCGGTTGATCGG
>JAXDQB010000429.1:0-10158 GCA_034668065.1 Paraburkholderia sp. | reverse complement strand
GCAATCGCGGCGATCAGCGCGCGGCGGCGGCAACCTCCCGCCGCAACGTCAGGTTAGTAATTTATGTAACCCTATGAAAGACAGTAAGCTGGACGGTCTAGGCGCGAGCGACGTAGGATCGAGTAATTTGTCGGGTGGCCATTTTTTGTTTTTGACGACATCGATAAGCTGGGCACCTTGCGAACGGCTGGCAGCATATGGCGCGCGAGGGCAGCAGGCGTACACCACCGCAAACCGCCCAGACCGGTCCTGCAAGATCTGCGCACCGAGCCTCGCCCCACTCCGCAGAGAACGTGTTCTTCCAATGCTTTCGCGTCAAAGCCGATGGCCGAACAAGACAATTCAACTGACTCCCGCCCCGTACCCGCATCGCCCTCCCACCCCGAGGGCGCCCCCGACACGGCGCGAGCCCGGCCGACGCGGCGCCGACTCGGCGTGCTTGCCGTCGCGCTCCTGATTGCGCTGCTGGCGCTGCTATGGTGGCATCCTTGGAGCAACACAAGTCCGAACCCGGCGGGACCGGGGGCGACGGGTGGCCCGCGTACGGCCCGCGGCGGCCCGGCCCAGCCGGGGAATTTGCCGCAGCCCGTGCAAGTCGCCATCGCCAAGTTGGGCGACATGCCGATCACGCTGAACGCACTCGGCACGGTCTCGCCGCTTGCAACTGTCACCGTGAAGACCCAGCTCGCGGGCACACTACAGAGCGTCGAGTTTCGGGAAGGCCAGATGGTCAAAGAGGGGGACGTGCTGGCGCAGATCGATCCGCGTCCCTATCAGAATTCGCTCGCCAATGCCGAAGGGGCACTCGCCAAGGATATGGCGCTATTGCAGCAGGCACGCCTCGACCTGAAGCGCTATAAGACGCTGCTCGAGCAGGATTCGATCGCGCACCAGCAGGTCGACACTCAGGCATCGCTCGTCAAGCAGTACGAGGGCCAGGTGAGGTCGGACCAGGCGACCATCGAGACATACAAACTCGATCTGGTCTATGCACGCATCACGGCCCCCGTCTCGGGCCGCGTCGGCCTGCGCCAGGTCGACCCGGGCAACTACGTGACGCCAACCGACGCGAACGGCATTGTCGTCATCACGCAGCTGCAGCCGATCAGCGTCATCTTCACAACCTCCGAAGACAACCTGCCGGCGATCATGAACCAGATGCGCGGGGGCGTGAAACTGCAGACGACAGCCTACGACCGCAACAACACGGCGGCGCTCGAAAGCGGCTACCTCGACACCGTCGACAACGAGATCGACACCACGACGGGCACCGTCAAGCTGCGCGCGATGTTCCCCAATACGGGCCTCATGCTGTTTCCAAATCAGTTCGTCAACGCGAGGCTTCTCATCGACACGATCCATGACGCCGTCATCGTGCCGACTCCGGCCGTGCTGAATGGCTCGTCGGGACAGTTCGTCTACCTTGTGAAGCCCGACAATACGGTGACCGTGCGGCCCGTGAAAATCGGGCCCGTCGACGGCGAACGCACGAGCATCGCCTCAGGGCTCGCCGCCGGCGAGCGCGTCGTGATCGACGGTTCCGACCGCCTGCGCGAGGGCGCGAAAATCACGATCCCGCGCACTGGCGGGGACACCGAGCCCGCACGCACCGCCTCGGGTGCGGCAGGCGCCGATGCGGCGTCCGGCGCGCATCGCCGCCATGGGGCGGCGCAAGCCGCCCAATAACGCACAACGCTCGCGCGTATGAATCCCTCCCGCGCTTTCATCTTGCGCCCGGTCGGCACCGCCTTGCTCATGGCGGCGATCATGCTCGTCGGGCTCCTCGCCCTGCGGTTCCTGCCGATCTCGGCACTGCCTGAGGTCGACTATCCGACCATCCAGGTTCAGACGTTCTATCCCGGCGCGAGCCCCGAGGTGATGACGTCGTCGGTGACGGCGCCGCTCGAGCGGCAGTTCGGCCAAATGCCGTCGCTCAAACAGATGGCGTCGCAAAGCTCGGCCGGCTCATCTGTCATCACACTCCAGTTCAGCCTCGACTTGCCGCTCGACGTCGCCGAACAAGAGGTCCAGGCGGCGATCAACGCGGCCGGCAACTTGCTGCCGTCCGACCTGCCTGCCCCGCCCATCTACGCGAAGGTCAATCCAGCAGACGCGCCGATCCTGACGCTCGCGATCACATCGAATACGATGCCGCTCACCGACGCCGAGAATATTGCGGACACGCGTCTTGCCCAGAAGATCTCGCAGGTGGCGGGCGTCGGGCTCGTCAGCATCGGCGGCGGCCAGCGCCCCGCCGTGCGCATTCAGGCGAACCCTCTTGCACTCGCCTCGTACGGGCTGAACCTCGATGACTTGCGCACGACGATCGCCAACCTCAACGTCAATACGCCGAAGGGCAACTTCGACGGGCCGACGCGTAATTACTCGATCAACGCCAACGATCAGTTGGTCGACGCCGATGCCTACCAAAGCGCCGTCGTCGCCTACAAGAACGGCCGGCCCGTCATGTTGACCGACGTGGCGAGGATCGTCGACGGCGCCGAGAACGCAAAGCTCGGCGCGTGGGTGGGCACAGGCGGGATCGTAAAGCCCGCGATCCTGCTGAACGTGCAGCGTCAGCCGGGCGCGAATGTCATTCAGGTCGTCGACAGCATCAAGGCGCTGCTGCCGCAGTTACAAGCGTCATTGCCGGCCTCGCTCGACGTATCCGTCGTCACCGACCGGACCACCACGATCCGCGCCTCCGTGCGCGACGTGCAGTTCGAACTCGCCACGTCGGTCGTACTTGTCGTGCTGGTGATGTACCTCTTTCTCGCCAACATCTATGCGACCCTCATCCCGAGCCTTTCGGTACCGCTTTCGCTGATCGGGACGCTTGCCGTGATGTATCTGTGCGGCTTCTCGCTCGACAATCTCTCGCTGATGGCGCTGACCATTGCGACAGGCTTCGTCGTCGACGATGCGATCGTGATGATCGAGAACATTGCGCGCTATGTCGAAGAAGGCGACGCGCCGCTCGAAGCGGCGTTAAAGGGTTCCAAACAGATTGGTTTCACGATCATATCCCTGACGGTGTCGTTGATCGCGGTACTGATTCCGCTGCTCTTCATGGGCGATGTCGTCGGGCGGCTCTTTCACGAGTTCGCGATCACGCTTGCCGTGACGATCGTGATCTCGGCCGTCGTCGCGCTCACGCTCGTGCCCATGTTGTGCGCTAAGCTGCTGCGCCACACGCCGCCGCCCGAGAGCCGCCGGTTCGAGGCCAAGGCGCACGCCGTCATCGATTCGATCATTGCGCGCTACGCGGTCGCGCTCAGATGGGTGCTCGCGCGAGAAAGCGCGACGCTTGTCGTCGCCGTGCTCACGCTCGTGCTGACGGGCATCCTTTACGCCGTCGTGGCCAAGGGCTTCTTCCCTGTGCAGGACACCGGCATCATCCAGGCGATCTCGCAAGCGCCTCAGTCCGTCTCATACGGCTCGATGGCCGAGCGCCAGGAGGCGCTCGCCAACGCGATCCTGCGCAATCCGAACGTTGAAAGCCTGACCTCGTTCATCGGCGTCGACGGCGCCAACATCACGCTCAACAGCGGCCGTATGCTGATCAATCTGAAGCCGCACAACGCGCGCAGCACAAGTGCGAGCCAGATCATTCGAGACATCGAGGCCGACGTCGCGAACGTAACCGGCGTCATGCTCTACATGCAGCCGGTGCAGGATTTGACGATCGATTCCACGGTGAGCCCCACGCAGTATCAGTTCATGCTGACGGACCCGAACCCCGACGAGTTTGCGGCCTGGGTGCCCAGGCTCGTGCAGCGCCTGAAGGCCGCGCCCGAGCTGACCGATGTCGCCACCGATCTTCAGCAAAGCGGCCAATCCGTCTACGTCGAGATCGACCGCGCTACGGCCGCGCGCTTCGGCATTACGCCGGCCACTGTCGACAACGCGCTCTACGACGCGTTCGGCCAGCGCATCGTCTCGACGATCTTCACGCAATCGAACCAGTACCGCGTGATCCTCGAGGCCGAGCCACGGATGCAGCATTACACCGATGCACTGAAGTCGATCTATTTGCCCTCGTCCACGGCGACGAACGGCCAGGTGCCGCTGACGGCGATCGCAACATTCATCGAGCGCCCCGCCCCGCTGCTCGTCACCCATCTGGGGCAGTTTCCCGCTACGACGGTCTCTTTCAACCTCGCGCCTGGGGCCTCGCTCGGCGCCGCCGTCAAGGCGATCGGTCGGGCCGAGCGCGACATCGGATTGCCGGCTTCGTTCCAGACGCGTTTTCAAGGCGCGGCGCTCGCGTTCCAGGCCTCGCTCTCGAACGAACTCTTTTTGATCCTCGCGGCCGTCGTCACCATGTACATCGTGCTCGGCGTGCTCTACGAGAGCTTCATCCACCCGATCACGATCCTCTCGACGCTGCCCTCGGCAGGCGTGGGCGCGTTGCTCGCGCTGATGATCTCCGGGCACGACCTCGACATCATCGCCATCATCGGCATCGTGCTCTTGATCGGCATCGTCAAGAAGAACGCGATCATGATGATCGACTTCGCGCTCGAGGCCGAACGCGTGCAAGGCAAGCCGCCGCGCGAGGCGATTTATCAGGCCTGCCTCTTGCGCTTCAGACCGATCCTGATGACGACGATGGCCGCACTGCTCGGCGCGCTGCCGCTGATGCTCGGCACCGGCGTCGGCTCCGAGCTGCGCCATCCGCTGGGCATCGCGATCGCAGGCGGCCTCGCGGTGAGCCAGTTGCTGACGTTATTCACTACGCCCGTAATCTATCTCGGCTTCGATTCGCTCGCACGGCGCGTGCGCGCGCGCTTGGGCCATCGCCCGGCACCAGGCGACGCGGGGGCATGACGCCGTGAACCTCTCGCGTCTTTTCATCGCGCGCCCCGTGGCGACGACGCTGCTCGCGATCGGCGTCGCGCTCGCGGGATTCTTCGCTTTCGGCAGGCTGCCGGTTGCGCCGCTGCCGCAAGTGGATTTCCCGACCATCGCCGTGCAGGCGCAGATGCCGGGCGCAAGCCCCGACACAATGGCCACGAGCGTCGCGAGCCCGCTCGAGCGGCACTTAGGCCAGATCGCCGACGTAACCGAGATGACCTCGCAAAGCTCCGTCGGCATGACGCGCATCACGCTGCAGTTCGGCTTGAACCGTAACATCGACGGCGCCGCGCGAGACGTCCAGGCCGCCATCAATGCGGCCCGAGCCGATCTGCCGACGAGCCTGCGCAGCAATCCCACTTACCACAAGGTGAATCCGGCCGACGCGCCGATCCTGGTTCTGGCGCTCACATCGCCTACTCTACCGGCGGGCCGGCTGTACGATGCGGCGTCGACCGTGCTGCAGCAGGCGCTCTCGCAAGTCGATGGGGTCGGCGAAGTCGACGTCAGCGGCTCGGCCAATCCGGCCGTGCGCGTCGAGTTGACGCCGCAAGCGCTCTTCCACTATGGCATTGGCCTCGAGGACGTACGCGCGGCCCTTGCATCGGCGAACGCGAACAGCCCGAAAGGGTCGATCGACTTCGGCAACAGCCGCGTGCAGCTCTATACGAACGACCAGGCGACGCAGGCCTCGCAATACAAGGATCTTGTCGTAGCCTATCGTAACGGTGCGGGCGTGAAGCTCTCGGACCTCGGTGAAGTTGTCGATTCGGTTGAAGATTTGCGAAACCTCGGGCTCATGAACGGCAAGCGTTCAGTGCTCGTCATCATCTATCGGCAACCGGGCGCAAATATCGTCGATACCGTCGATCGCGTGATCGGCCTGATTCCGCAATTGAGGGCCGCACTGCCCGCGGCCATCGACGTGACGCCCGTTGCCGACCGCTCGGTCACGATCCGCTCCTCGCTCAAGGACACGGAGCGCACGCTGCTCATCGCCGTCGCGCTCGTCGTGACGGTTGTGTTTCTCTTCCTGCGCAACTGGCGTGCGACGCTGATTCCGAGCGTCGCCGTGCCGATCTCGATCATCGGCACGTTCGCCGCGATGTATCTGCTGGACTATTCGCTCGACAATCTCTCGTTGATGGCGCTCATTGTGGCGACAGGCTTCGTCGTCGACGACGCCATCGTCGTGCTCGAAAACATTTCACGTCATGTCGAAGAAGGGATGCCGCCGATGCGAGCGGCCTATGTGGGCGCGCGCGAAGTCGGCTTCACCGTGCTTTCGATCAGCATTTCGCTCGTTGCCGTTTTCCTGCCGATTCTGCTGATGGGCGGCGTGGTCGGGCGGCTCTTTCGCGAATTCGCCGTCACGCTTTCGCTGGCGATCGGCGTCTCGCTGCTCGTTTCATTGACGGTTACGCCGATGATGTGCTCGCGGCTTCTGCGCGAAGCACGCCGGCCCGAGGAAGCCGGCCGCTTTGCGCGCTGGCTCGAACGCGGCTTCGTCAGGCTGGCGAGCGGCTACGAGCGCACGCTGGGCTGGGCGCTCGCGCACCCGCGCGTCGTCATGACTGTCCTCGTGGCCACCATCGCTCTCAATGGCTATCTCTACGTCGCCGTGCCGAAAGGGTTCTTCCCGCAGCAGGATACGGGGCGCCTCATCGGCGGGCTCGTCGCGGATCAGGCCACCTCGTTCCAGCTAATGAAGGTCAAGTTCGCCGATATGATGCGCATCGTCCAGCAAAACCCCGCCGTCGACAGCGTCACGGGCTTCACGGGCGGCCGCCAGACCAACTCGGGGTTCATGTTCATCGCGCTCAAGCCGAAGACCGAGCGCAAGCTCTCCGCGGACCGCGTGATCGCCCAGCTGCGCGAACCGCTCTCGCATGTCGCCGGGGCGCAGACCTTCCTGCAGGCCGTGCAGGACATTCGCGTCGGCGGCCGGCAATCGAATGCGCAGTATCAGTACACGCTGTTCGCCGATTCCACGCCCGATCTCTACAACTGGGGACCCAAGCTGACCGAGGCGCTCAAGCAACGCCCCGAGCTGGCCGACGTCAACTCGGACCAGCAGCAAGGTGGTCTCGAATCGATGGTGACGATCGATCGCATGAGTGCGGCGCGCTTGAAGATCACGCCGTTGCAGATCGACAACACCCTCTACGACGCGTTCGGGCAGCGTCAGGTGTCGACGATCTACAACCCGCTCAACCAGTATCACGTGGTCATGGAGGTCGCGCCACGCTACTGGCAAAGCCCCAACATGCTCGATCAGATTTACGTCAGCACTTCGGGCGGCACGGCGGGCGGCACGAAATCGACGAATGCCGTGGCGGGCACGGTCACCGGAGCGGCCAGCACGGCCTCGACCGGTTCGGGGGGAGGCTCTAGCGGCTCTAGTGGCTCCAGCAGCTCCACCGCTGCCGCGATCGCCTCCGACACCGCACGCAACCTCGCGAACAACTCGATCGCCGCGAGCGGAAAATCAAGCGCGTCAACCGGTGCGGCTGTCTCGACTTCGAAGGAAACGATGATTCCGCTATCGGCCATTGCCTCGTTCGGGCCCGGCAACACGCCGCTCTCGGTCAACCATCAGGGCCAGTTCGTGGCCTCGACCCTCTCGTTCAACCTGCCACCCGGCAAATCGCTGTCCGACGCCACGCGCGCAATCGACGAAACGATGGTCAAGATCGGCATGCCTTCCACTATTCACGGCAGCTTCTCCGGCACCGCGCAGGCGTTCCAGCAGTCGCTCTCGAACATGCCGCTGCTCATCCTTGCCGCGCTGGCAGCGGTCTACATCGTGCTCGGCATCCTCTACGAAAGCTACATCCATCCCGTCACGATCCTCTCGACGCTACCCTCGGCAGGCGTCGGCGCGCTGCTCGCGCTGCTGCTTTTCAGGACCGAGTTCAGCATCATCGCGCTCATCGGCGTGATCCTCTTGATCGGCATTGTCAAGAAGAACGCGATCATGATGATCGACTTCGCGATCGAGGCGTCGCGCCAAGGGCTGTCTTCGGTCGACGCCATTCGTCGAGCGTGCATGCTGCGTTTGCGGCCGATTCTCATGACGACATGCGCCGCGCTGCTCGGCGCGCTACCGCTCGCATTCGGCAGCGGCGACGGGGCCGAGCTGCGCTCGCCGCTAGGCATTTCGATCGTCGGCGGGCTCATCGTCAGTCAGATCCTCACGCTCTACACGACACCCGTTGTGTACCTCTATATGGACCGGCTGCGCATCTGGCGGGAGAGCCGCCGCCGCCGGCCGCTTGCCCACGGCCATGAGGGCTGATCGGCTTCGTAGGCGCGGCGCAGCGTCCCCCTCATTTGAGTTCGTTCGCCACGCTTTTCGCGGCCAAACGCGCATCGATGCGCGAATATTTGCGATTTCAGTCGTCATTCATGCAGCAAAGTAAGCCGCCGAAACATTTGTGAATCGCGCTGTTATGGCACTCGCACGACGAATGGCATAGCCTTTCATCATGCGCCGAATGAGACGGCGCACCTTACCCAAGAAGGAGAACGATTGTGCGATGGCGAACTCTTACGCTCGCGCTTTTCGCAACGGCGACCGTGTGCCTGAGCGGTACTGCCGATGCCGCGCGCTGGCATGTTGGGGTATTCGTGGGCGGACCGGGTTTCTACGGGCCCGGGTATTACGGGCCGGGGCCGTATTACTGGGGGCCGGGGCCCTACTACTATCCGCCGTATGCGCCCGTTGTAGTCCAACCGGCAGAGCCCAACGTTTACACTGAACGCTCGGAAACGAGTACGGCGCCGAGATCCTCGGGTACCTGGTGGTACTGCGCCGCATCGAAATCGTATTACCCGTACGTCAAGCAGTGCTCGAGCGGCTGGGACGCAGTGCCCGCCACGCCGACGCCGCCCGCACCGAACCATTGATATGAGCCAATCAAACGTCATTTCCCCGGCACCGCGCAGGCGGTTCCCCTCCGCGGCGATCGCCGCAGCGCTAGCCGGCGTAACCGGCCTGATCGCCCTGTCCGGCTGCACCGTCATGCCGACAGGCCCGAGCGTGATGGCCCTGCCCGGCACCGGCAAGTCCTTCGATCAATTCCGCGCTGACGATGCTTCGTGCCGTCAGTTCGCGCTCCAACAGGTGGGCGGTGTAAGCGCCGGCCAAGGTGCCACGGCGAGCGCACTGGGCAGTGCCGCCATCGGCACGGCGCTTGGCGCGGCCGCCGGTGCCGCGTTCAACGGTGGCCGTGGCGCAGCGGTCGGCGCGGGCGCAGGCCTGCTCGCCGGCAGTGTGATCGGCGCCGGTAACGCCCAAGGCTCCGACTACGGCATTCAGCGCCGCTACGACTACGCGTATATGCAGTGCATGTACGCAGCCGGCGAGCGCGTGCCGATGCCGCGCGGCGCAGTCAGGTCCTATGAGCAGCAAGAAGGCGACGCCCCGCCCCCGCCACCGCCGGGCGAGCCGCCGCAGTCGCCTTACGATACGCAGGATGATGCTCCACCGCCTCCTCCGCCGCCCCCCGGGTACTGATCCGGTTGCCTGAAATGCGTGAAAGCGGCCCGACCTCGGTCAGGCCGCCGTCTGCGCGGCGAACCAGGCGGCCGCCGAGAGATTGCGCTCGGACAGCAGGGCTGGCGGTGCGCGTGGCGAACTCGCCATGCACCGACGCCCCCGACGCCCCCGACGCCCCCGCTTGGGGCCGCACCCGCAACGGCGAGCATGGCACCTAGCAAGCCCGTGCTATGCGAGATCGCCCCCGCATAGATCAGCAACTGGGCCCAGCGAGTGATCTAGAGCGTCCGCGCGGCGAGTTCGCCTCTTGTCGAGTCAAAAGTGAGACTCGACAAGCCAAGCGCAATCCTTCTTACAAGCTAAAATCCCCCCCAACCCGCTTTCTGGCCGTCCCGCGATGCGCTCACGCCGTTGCGGCGATCGAAGATTGCTAAAGAAATGCGGCAGCGCGCCGATAACCTGTCTGATGGGAGGCATGGCGACGAACGCACGCCTTCCTGCCGCCGCTTGGCGCCCTCGCGGCCCCGTCAAGACTCAGTCGTCAGCGAGAAACAATGAAAGCAAAGACACTCAGCGCCTCGCTCCGCGGTTCATTGCGTGCGGCGATCGATCTGGCACGGCGTTGCACCAACGCGACACGAACGCGGGCAGCCGTCGCCGGCGTCGGTGATCACAACGAAGGCAACGCGCTCGCAACCGAACTCGAGCAAATTGCCGGCGCCGTGGACTTTTTGGCTTACGTCGATCCGAACCTGCGTTTTACCTACGTTTCCGAGGAAGGTCTGCGCTTTGTCGGCTAC
>JAXDQB010000428.1:0-3581 GCA_034668065.1 Paraburkholderia sp. | reverse complement strand
GAAATGCGCCCGCGTACACCAAACGTCCAGCTATATTGGCCTTTGGCCTCGGCTGCGCATGCCGTTCATCAGGCACACCACTCTATCACGCCCACCCGACGTGCCCGGCACGCGGAAACGGCGGACCAGCAGGCGGCAAGCAGGCGGCAAACTCAGCCCGCAAACCGCGAAATGCGCAACTCAGCTCGCGCCCGCGGCCAACGTCGGCGCAATGCGCTCGATGGCTTGCGTGAGAGCCCCCAGCGGCGCCAATGACTGAGGCGGCGCTACGCCGGCCGCAACACGCAAGAGCATGGCGCGCAACGTCCGTGCCGCGGCATTGATCGCGGCGGGCTCGGGTAATCTTGCGGGCGCCCCTGCGTCGCACGCGTGAGCCGTCAGTCGCCAGGCAAGCCCAAGCGCGTCCGCAAGCGCCGCGACATGACCAAGCCCCAGCGCGCAGGCTGCAGCCCCGAGCGCATAGGCGGCCTCGGCCGATTGCATGGCCTCAGACGCCGCGCCAGGCGAGACTTCACCACGAGAAGCCGCCTCGCTCGCCAGCTTCGCCATCGAAGCGTCGGCGGTCTGAAGAAAGTCCTCATACGCTTGCGCGTTGATGGACAGCACGCCGAGTTCGCGCACCGCCGGGACATCGTTGACGGCCATGCGCTCCGCCTGTGCCGCGCGAGCCTCCCATATGGCCTCAGATGCCTGCGTGCCGGCCACATGCCAATCAACCGTCAGGCCGTAGTCGTTGAGCAGCGTGACATGCTCCGCATCTTCGGCGGCTGCTCCGTAGAGCGCATAGTCGCGCCAAAGCTGAGCCAGCGCCGCACGCACGAACGAACGCGGCGCGAGCGTGATCCCATGCGCCTGATCCGCAAGAAGCAGATTGCAGCGGGCGTAAAAACGCTTCACGTCACCTTCGCCCGACTGCGCTCGACCGCTCGCGCGCAGCGCGCATGCGCATCCCGACGCCAGGCGCCAAACGTCATAGCGGTCCGGCCCGACAAGCGCGGCGAGGCAGCCGTCCACGTTATCGAGCGCCGTGCCCGCCGTATCGCCGCGCAAGACCGCCAGCAGCGCCCCTTCGTAGTGTGCTCGGAGCCGCGCAAGTTGAGGGCCCGGCAATGGGGACATCAGTGCCGGAGCAACCGGCCGGCCGGCGAGCGCGAAATCCTCGTAGGCGACACTGAACGACCCGGCGTGACTGGCAATATGCGCATTCAAGTCGCGATAGTGAGCGAACAGCGCCGGCGAGCAAGCGAGTTCGCGCAGATTACGGCGGGTCAGCGCAACGTAAAAATCGCCAAGCGCTGCGCTGAACCGCGTCGCGAACTCACCTTCGGCAAACGGCGAAGCAAGCACCAGCGTGTCTGCGAACCGTTGCGCTTGCCACCACCCTGCCTCTCCTAGCACTTGCGCCGCCCGCAGAAGCGGCGCGCCCAGTGCCGAATGCGCATCAAACGCGTGGCGCGCTTCGACCAGCGCCCTCTCGGCCGCGCGAACCGCGGCTCCGCGAGGATTGGGCAGCGCTTCGAGGTTGGGCGGGACGGGAGGTGTCATGGGTGTAGCCGCGTGGCCGTCGCAAGCGCGGGACACGGGACACGGGGCTTGCGGCCTTCCGCGGGCCCGCGGTCAGCCCGCGGTCAGATTTGGACCATCTCGAAATCTTCCTTGCGCGCGCCGCATTCCGGGCAGGTCCAGTTTATCGGAACGTCTTCCCACTTCGTGCCCGGAGCAATCCCTTCGTCGGGAAGGCCGGCCTCTTCATCATAGATCCAGCCGCAAATAAGGCACATCCAGCTTTTGTATTCCATTCTTTTGCCGCTTCTACAAATCCGTTAATCAGAAAGATCCGTGATGGTACCGCCTTTGGCGCCACGCTGGATAGGCTCTTTTGCGATGTGGCACGACGCTAAAGCGGATTCAGCCGCATAATTGAGCCGTTTGCGCAGACCTTGCGCCCCGATTTCTTCCCTCCTGATTCTTAACCGTTTTTTTCCATGCCCAGCGCCGCCCCTCCGATTGTTCTCACCTTCGGTCTTTCCGACCCGACAAGCGGTTTTGGCCTGCAGGCCGATTTGCTGACGCTTGCCAGCCTGGGCTGCCACGGCGTGTCCGTGCTGACCGGCTATACGGTGCGCGATTCGGCCAATTGCGACGAGGTGACGGGGCTCGACCCCGACGTCGTTGCGACACAGGCGCGCATGCTGCTCGAAGACATGCCCATCGCCGCCTTCAAGGTAGGCGCGGCAACGCGCGCGGAAGTAGTGAGCGCCATTGCGGAAGTGGTCTCCGACTATGACCACGTGCCGCTCATCCTTGCACCCGACTTCACCGTCGACGACGAGCACGTGCTCGCGGCCGACGATCTGCGCGAATCGATCGCAGAGCTCCTTGCGCCGCAAACCACGGTGCTCGTGGCCGACCACGCGACGCTTGCCGCACTCGCACAGCCGGACGGCGATGCCGAATCGCCGAGCCTTGACACCGCCATCGCGCATTTGCTCTCGCAGGGCACGGAGTACATTTTATCGATGCAGTCCGGTACCTATCGGATTGTCAATACGCTCTTCGGCGAAGAAGGCCAGTTGCGGCAAGACATGTGGGATCGACCCGCGTATCGCGTGATGGGCATGACCGATACGCTCGGCGCGGCAATCGCCGCTTTGCTCGCAAATGGCCAGGAACCCGCGGCAGCGGTTCGCGAAGCGCAAGAGTACCTCTACCGAGCCGCATGCCACGCGTTTCGCCCGGGCATGGGTGCCTACCTTCCGGACCGGTTCTTTTGGGCTCGCGACGACGACACCGAAGAACGGCGCCCGCCAGCCGCCGGCCGTGCACCTTATTACAAGCCACCTTCCGTCTAAGGCGCACCCGCAAATCGGACGAACGGACCAGGAAGGCTGGCGAGCGTCCGGGCTGATCGTCGTGCCGGCGATTGCCTTCTTGGTATCGCCTTGCTATCGCCTTAGTCAGGCCTTGGTCAGGCGACGAGTTCCCCCACTTCCTGCTGAACGCGAGGGACAGTTTGGCGGACCGCTCTTGCAAGATTGACCTGCATCGCAGTAGCGGCAACCTCGAACAACCCCGCCTTCAGCTCGTAGGTACCCCGCGTTTGCAACCACGCGAGGATGTCGGCCAGGTGCCATATCGCCGTAGTGCCGCAGTGCACGGGCGCAGGAAACTGTTTGGCGTGCGCAACCATCAGCTTGCGCATGTTCTGCCGCGTGACGCCGATCACCTCCGCCGCATCCGTCAGGCCCACAAAATCCGGTACGGCCTCAATCAGCCGCGCGCCGGGAATCGCCTGCCTGACATCGGCGAGTGCGCTCACAAAAGCACCCTGCGCCGACGGCGCCTCGCGCGTGAACTCGAGCGCAATCCGCCCCGCTTGCCCCATGCCGACCAAGGCATGACAACCGTCTTGCGGCGCGCTTTGCCCCTCCCGCACGAACACTACCCGGTAACAGTCTTCCCACATGGCGAATAGCTCAATCCCGACGGCCCCCTTTTCACCTTTCGGTCCATCGATGGTGCCGAGCAGCGGAGAACGCATCAATCGACCAAACGGCCAGCGACGAGCTATCGCACGGCAA
>JAXDQB010000427.1:0-3851 GCA_034668065.1 Paraburkholderia sp. | reverse complement strand
GACCGCCTCGTTTCCGAGCGTATCCTTCGCGTTCCTGCCGGCGGATATCGTGAGCCAGATCCTCAACTTCGGATTGCCCGCCCCGATCGACGTGCAGATCGTCGGCAACAAAGTCGCGGAAAACCGCGTTGTCGCCAATCGCCTGCTCACTCAGCTGCGCGGCGTGCGAGGGCTCGTCGACGCGCGCATCCAGCAGCCCGGCGACGAACCCACGATCAACATTAACGTCGACCGCACGAAGGCAATGCAGGCGGGCCTGATGCAACGAGACGTCGCGCAGAACCTGCTGATCGCGTTGTCCGGAAGTTCGCAGACGACGCCGAATTTCTGGCTCAATCCGAAAAATGGCGTGACCTATCCGTTGATGGTCATGGTCCCGCAATACGATATCCACTCGCTGCAAACGCTCGCCAACATTCCGGTGACGACGATGCAACCGGCCCTCGCCCCGCAGAATCAGCTCGGCACGCTCGGTACGACGTCGCGCTCGAATCAGGCGGCCGTCGTCTCGCACTACAACGTGCAGACGGTTCTCGATATCTACGCCTCGGCACAAGGCAGGGATCTGGGCGGCGTGGCCTCCGACGTGCAACGCCTCGTCGATCAGGCGCGAGCACAGCTGCCGCCGGGCTCGTCGATCATCCTGCGCGGCCAGGTTCAATCGATGCACGATTCGTTCGTGGGTCTCGGCGCGGGTCTCGTTTTCGCTGTCTTGCTCGTCTACCTGCTCATGGTCGTCAACTTCCAATCGTGGATCGACCCCGCCATTATCATCAGTGGCCTCTCGGCCTCGTTCGCCGGCATTGCTTGGATGCTGTTCGCCACGCACACCACGTTGAGCGTCCCCGCGCTCACCGGCACGATTCTTTGTATGGGTATTGCCACGGCTAACAGTATTCTCGTCATTAACGCGGCTCGCGATCTGTTGGCCAATGGCCGCGCCCCGCTCGTCGCGGCGCTTGAAGCTGGTGCGAGCCGCTTCAGGCCCGTGATGATGACCGCGCTCGCGATGCTGATCGGGATGTTGCCGATGGCACTCGGCCTCGGCGATGGCGGCGAGCAAAATGCACCGCTCGGGCGCGCCGTCATCGGCGGGCTCTCGTTCGGGACGATGTCCACGCTCATGTTCGTGCCCGTGGTATTCGGCACAGTGCACGCATGGCTAGCGAACCGTAAAACGCGCAGTGCCGCCAATCTGTCGCGGCCGACAGGCGCCCACTGAACTCCGTCTGCTGGAAAAATCCGTCATGAATACGCAAAACACCCAGTCCGATCGTGATGACGTCACCCACTCCGAATCCCCTCGCGTATCGCGCGAGGCGCGCGACGGCCGCCCGGACGCTCCGATCGCAGCCAAGCCGCGCGGTAGCCGCCTAGCCATGCCGCTCACGCTCGCTTGCATTGCGGCAGCGCTGCTGACAGTCGGCATCATTCCGCGCTTGCACGCGAGCACGGCGCTGACGGAGCAGGTCTCGGCGCAAAGCGCGCTGTCCGTCTCGATCGTGCAACCGAAAGAAGCGCCGGCTTCGCAGGAGCTCCTGTTGCCCGGCGCGGTGATGCCCTACATCGACGCGCCGATCTACGCGCGCACCAGCGGCTACATCGTGCACTGGAACACCGACATCGGCGCCAAGGTGAAGACTGGCGACGTACTCGCCGTCATCCAGACGCCCGAACTCGACTCACAGTTGGCACAGGCTCGCGCCGACGAGGCGACCGCGCTTGCGAATTACAACTACGCGAAGAGCACGTCTGAGCGCTGGCAGCAGATGCTGAAGACGCAGTCGGTCGCACAGCAGGACGCCGACACCAAAATGAGCGACATGCAGGCGAAAAAGGCGATGCTCGATTCCTCGCGCGCCAATGTGCAACGCTTGATTGAGCTTGTCTCCTACGAGAAAGTCATTGCACCGTTCGACGGCACCATCACCGCGCGCAACATCGATATCGGCTCGCTCGTTACCGCGGGCGGCGCACCCGGCGTCAGCGCGCCCACCAGCAGCGACGGGCTCTTTCACATGGAGCAGACGACGACGTTGCGTGTGTTCGTCCAGGTTCCGCAGGACGACGCCGCCGGCATCGGGCCTGGCACGCCTGTCTATCTGACAACGCAGCAGTATCCCAGCCGGCGTTTCCCGGCGAAGGTCGCGCGAACGGCCAATGCGATCGATCCGACGAGCCGGACGCTGCGCGTGGAAGTCGATGTCGACAATCGTGACGGCACGTTGATGCCGGGCGCGTATGCGCAAGCGCACCTCTCGCTCGTCTCGGCGCATCCGTCAATCGAGCTGCCGGTGAGTGCGTTGCTGTTCCGTCCCAACGGCGTGACCGTGGTCGTCGTCGGCAACGACGGCAAGGCGCATCTGAAAACGGTGACCATCGGCCGCGACTTCGGCACCTTCGTCGAGATCGGCACGGGCATCGCTTCCACAGACCGCGTGATCGATAACCCGGGCGACTCCACCAGCGAGGGCGAAGTCGTTCAGGTGATCACTGCAGCCGGCTCGCACGCATGAGGCGCGACCGACGGAGACTGACGATGACCTTCCCCTTCTTTCAAGCGCCGTTTGTGCGCAAGACTGTCGCCGCCTGCGTTACCGGCGCGTGCGCCGCCTGCACCACGCTGCCGCATTACACGCAGCCCACGGCTAGCGTGCCCGACCATTTTGCGGGCAGTCCCGTCCAGGCCACGCCAGGGTGGCGCGCCGCGTCTCCCGCCGACAACGTTGCGCGCGGACCGTGGTGGACGCTTTACAACGATGACCCGCTTAACCGCTTGGAGACGCAGATCGATGTGTCGAACCAGACGGTAAAGAAAGCCGTTACGCAGTTGGAGACGGCACGCTCGATGGTCGATTACCAACGCGCAGGGTACTTTCCGCTTGTGACGGCGGGCGCCTCCGCGGAACGTTTTCGCACGTCGAAGGACATCATGTACCGCGGGGCGGCCGGCCACACCATCCCCGATTTTTCGACCGGACTCAACGCCTCGTGGGAGCCGGACCTCTTCGGAAAGATCAAGGATGCGACGGTCAACGCACGCGACAACGCACAGGCAAGCGAAGCGGATCTCGAAGCGGTGAAGCTTGCGATGTCGACGGAGCTCGCGACCGACTATTTCGATCTGCGCGCGCTCGATATCCAGAAGAATCTGCTCGACGACACCGTCAAGGCGTACGCCGCCGCACTCGCTATCGTGCAACAACAACTGAATGATGGAGCGATCGATGCATCCGCCGTCGCACAGGCCGAAACGCAGCTCGAAAGTGCGCGTACACAGGATACCGATATCGATGCGCAGCGCGCGCAGCTCGAGCATGCCATTGCGACGCTCATCGGCGTGCCGGCATCATCGTTCTCCCTGCCCGTCGCTACGACGCCAGTAGCGGTACCGTCCATGCCCACGGGCTTACCCTCGCAACTGCTCGAGCGCCGCCCCGATATCGCAGCCGCCGAACGGCGGGTCGCCGCCGCAAACGCGGAAATCGGCTTGGCGCATGCAGCCTACTATCCGAGCCTGACGCTAGCGGCGAGCGCGGGACTAGAAAGCTCGTCCTTCGGACCGTGGCTCACCGCGCCGAGCCTTTTCTGGGCGCTCGGCTCGCAGCTCGCCGGCACGATCTTCGATGGCGGGCAGCGCAAAGCGATGGTGAAGGGGGCGACTGCGCAATTCAAGGGGACCGTGGCCGACTACCGGCAGACCGTGCTCGTCGCGTTCCAGCAGGTGGAAGATCAGCTGTCGATGTTGAGCGCGCTGGCAAGCGAGGAGCAAACGCAGCAGCGCGCGACAGATGCGGCGAAGCTGTCGCTGACGTTGACGATGAACCGCTACCAGGCGGGCGCGGTCAACT
>JAXDQB010000426.1:0-5870 GCA_034668065.1 Paraburkholderia sp. | reverse complement strand
CACTGGTCACGGCCGACCGGGAGAAGTTCACCTCTTCGTGCATCGCGCGGCCAATCGTCTGCAAGACCTGACCTTCAATCTGGTTCCGCGCGCCGTCCGGGTTGACGACAAGCCCGCAGTCATGCGCGATGGTGAACCGGCGCACGTATACGGCCCCGGTCTCGCGATTGACCTCGACCTCGGCCACCGCGGCCACATAGGTATGGTTCGGCTGATAGTAGACGTATGAGACGCCCCGTCCGGTGGCGACTGTTCCGCTAGGCTTCGCTCCTGCATGGAGCGGCCCCGTTTTCCAGCCCGCGCGCTGAGCAGCGGCCTTCAGCACCTCGATGCCGCGCTCGTCCTTCATGTGTTTGAGGCGGAATTCGACCGGGTCCATGCCCGCGGCAACGGAGAGCTCATCCATGAACGATTCGTTCGCGGTCGTATGCTGCAGCCGCCCCGGACCGCGCAACCATGCCGGCCGCAACGGCGTAGTCGCCGTGCGATTAGCGATGACCTGCACGTTTGGAAACACATACGACGGCGACGCGTTCATCTCCACGCCTCCGGGGTTGTTTGGCTCATCGACCATCGCCGAATCGCGCACCAACTCGCCCGCAAGCAGCGGCACATCCGCCGACGGCGACATGCGCTGCGGCACCCAGGTTTCGTAGCGCCACGCAGCCACGGTGCCGTCCGCATTCAACGCAGCCGATACGTCCGACACGATCGGCGGCCCCTTCGGATCCCAGCCGTGTTCGTCCTGGCGCATCCATTGCATGCGCACGGTCTTGCCCGTTTCATGCGCGATGATGGCCGCTTCCGCGGTGGCGTCTTCGTGGCCGTTGCGGCCATAGCAGCCCGCACCTTCCACATAGATGAGCCGAACGTCGTCTTTCGAGAGATTCAACAGTTTGGCGATTTGCTCGCGCGTCAAATGCGGCGCCTGCGTTGCGGACCACAGCGTGAGCTTGCCGTCGGCAAACCGCGCTATCGCACATGAAGGGCCAATCGAGCCATGCGTCTGCAGGGGCCAGTGATAGCTGGCCTTGACGACCTTGCGGCTTGAGGCCAGCAGCTTGTCGACATCCCCGGTGTTTTCGATTGTCGCCCGATCCCCCACCTTGAGTTCGCGCACGGCCTCGTAGATGTGCGACTGTTCGGGCAGCCCCGACCAGGCAGACCACTTTACAGTCAACGCGCGCGAGGCCTTGATCGCCGCCCATTCAGTCTGCGCCACAACCGCAACGAAGTTGCCCTTGCGCACGGTTTGCAGGTAGCCGGGGACGGTACGCGCGGCGGAGTCGTCGATGGAGATGAGCTGCGCTCCATACGCGTCCGGATGGATGACTCGCGCATGCACCATGTCGGGCACGCGGATGTCGTGCATGTAGACGAACTCGCCCGTCACTTTGAGCGGAATGTCGTCCCGCTGCAGCGGCTTGCCGACCAGCCGGTAGTCACGCCGGTCCTTGAGCGGCGCATTCGTGTCGAGTGTCAGCTCGAGGCGTTCGCCATGTAGCAACGCTGCGTATGACAGCGCTCGACCAGGCGTGCCCGCTGCCGTCGCCTTGCCGTTTGCGAATACGATCTGGGAGTCCTTGCCGAACTTCTGCACAGCGAGCCGACGAAGTGCTTCGCGCGCAGTAGCGGCGGCTTGCCGCAATTGCACCCCCGCGCCCTGAATCGACATCGAGCTGTTCGTCGCCCCTTGATCGACGGTCAGGGCGGTATCGCCCTGAACCATCGTGATCGACTCCATCGGCAGATACATTTCCTCCGCGACCATCTGCGCGAGCGCAGTCATGTTGCCCGTTCCGAGATCGACCTTGCCGGTGTACACCGTGACGGCGCCGTCGGGATGAATCGACAGAAAAGCATCCACCGCGTTGGGATCGAGCGTCTTGCCCGGTGCAATCGCGCCCGCCTTTTCGGTATGGCTATAGGCGAAAGCCGAGCCGGCAAGGTTAAAGCCAACGAACAATGCGGCGCTGCCTTTCAGGAAGCTGCGCCGCGACAGGGGTGCTTTGGTCACAACGTCGCTCATGCCATCTCCTTGGCCGCGCGCTGGATCGCGCGAACGATGCGCATATGCGTGCCGCAGCGACACAGGTTCGCCGCAAGCGTTGTTTTGATTTCGTCCTCGGTCGGATGCGGGTTGCTGTCAAGCAAGGCCTTCGCCGTCATGATCATGCCGTTGATGCAGTAGCCGCACTGTGCGGCCTGCTCATCAATGAAAGCCTGCTGTAGCGGATGGGGCTTGGCTGTCGATCCGAGCCCTTCGAGCGTTGTGATCTTATGCCCCGCTGCGGCTGAAACCGGATACAGGCATGAGCGTACGGCCGCGCCATCGATGATGACGGTACAGGCACCGCACTGGCCTAGGCCGCAGCCAAAACGCGGACCGCGCAGTGCAAGGTCGTCGCGCAATACATAGAGAAGCGGGGTATCGGGATCAGCCGAGACTTCCTTTGTGTGTCCGTTCACGGACAAGTGGATCGTGTTCAATTAGGCGGTCCGTCGATGTAGTTACAGCGCGGCATAGTCTAGTCGAACAACAGGCTTATCCGCTTGGTTACGAGCAGCCTCCTTTCACAAGCGAAAGACTGAAAGTGTTTTTCCAAAGACTGCAGGATTTAGAGAGAAAGCCTTTGCACGAGCGCGTTCAGCAATGCGTCTCGGTCGAGATTGCCGGACGTCGCACAACTCCCGTAAATTTTGAATTTCACAACGATCAATGACCAACGACTGTGCTGACACACCGTGCATTGAAGGAAAAATAGCGGCGACCGGTCGCACTTTGCCCAACCTGCAATCGTTATTGCGACAAAAGATACGGAAGAAAAACTGTGCTTGTCCGTCCACCGACGACGGCACCGAGTTGCATAAGCAAGCGGCTCCGCCTGTTTCCTAGGAGCATGATGGCGAATCATGAGATTCGCCAAGGCGTGCGCTGAATACAAATCCAGTATATAAACACATGTCGAGTGAAGGATGTCCGTTCGCGCAACACTCGATCCAGCCGAATGCGGCGATGCAAATCACATCAACGCGCCTTGCCTGCAATTGCACATGCCGCCGATCACGATATCCCACGTCGGATACATCGCATGCGGCGCCATGACCGGGCAACTTGTTGCGCTCCGCGCGCTCTTCGATGAAAGGCAGCAGTTCTTCAGAAAGCCGGCCGCGCACATTATTGCCCGCTTACCGCAGGGTGCCCGCCTGACGCAGGGCGTCCGCGGCCTCGACGTTATCGTGCGTCAGCGCTAGCTGCAGCAGCGACTGACCGCGCCCGTCGACATGATTCGGATTCGCGCCATGCTTGACGAGAACCCGAATCAGGTCGATGCGATTAAAGAGCGTGGCGAAGCCGAGCGCGGTCTCACCGGCATTGTTCGTCTGGTCGATCGGGCAATGCGTATCGATCAGACGCCGCGCAATCGCCGATTCGCCATTGAAAAGGACGCCCATCAGAGCGGTGTTGCCGTGGCGGTCCCCAAGGCAGGGATTCGCACCGGCTGAAAGCAGAAAATCTAGCGCGGCCGGCTGACCATCGTAGGCTGCGAGGATAACGGCGGTATAGCCATGGCTATCGGTTGCGTCGATTGGGTAACCTGCATCGAGCAGTGCACGCAGGATATCGATACGGCCGACTCGCGCCGCGTCGAACCAATCGCCATCGTAGTGGCGCAATGTTGCCTGATCGGCTTTTGTGTAAGCCGGCTTGTCCGGCAGGTTCACGCAGCCCGCGATTGCAGCTACTGCGAGACCTGCCGCAGCAAAGCGCATCGTGCGCAGGAAAAAAGTGTCGACCAAAGTTAGCGCATTAATGCTTACTTTAATCCCATGCAAAACTGATCGCATATCGTTCCCAATGCAGATGCAGGCGTGAAAGGCGCCAACGGCGGGCGGCCTGAGCCGCCCGCACATCAGTCAATCGACGATCAGTTGCCGCTCAACTTCGAAGCAAGCGACTGCACTTGCTGCAGGTTCGCGTGAGTCGCGCTCGCGAGACGCGTACCGTAGTCCGCATCCGCCTTGTAGAAGTACGACAGCATCGTGTACTTGTTGTGCTCGTTGGTGACGTGATTCAGGTCGCCGGAAAGCGCGGTGATGAGGTCGTCCTTGTCTTGCGCCGACAAGCTACGGTAGTAGTCGCCTGCCTGCGCGAACAACATCTTCTTGTGGATGGCTTCCTGCTGCGTCGTACCGTTGAGCTGCATGCGCGAGGACTTGGCGGACGAATCCTGCGCGAGTTCGTGCATGGTCGACGGCTCATAGTTCACTTCGCCCTTGCGATCGCCGAAGTTCATCGCACCGTCCTGGTTGTTGTTCATAACAGGAACAAGCGGACGGTTGATCGGCAAGTCCATGTAGTTCGCGCCCAAGCGGTACATCTGCGTGTCGGCATACGCGAAAAGACGGCCCTGCAGCATGCGGTCTTCCGAAGCCTCGATACCCGGAACCAGGCGCGACGGCGCGAACGCCGACTCCTCCGTCGAATCGAAGTAGTTGTCGGGTACCTTGTTAAGCGTCATCGTGCCGACCTTGCGCTCGGGCACACCTTCCCACGTCTTCGTGTCATCCAACGCGTCGTAGTCGAACTTGTTCAAGTCCTCCGGCGTCAGCACCTGGATGTAGAGATCCCATTTCGGATCGTTGCCGGCCTTCAGCGCGCCGTAAAGATCATCCGTCATCAGGTTCCAATCCTTGCCGATCGAGCCTGCAATATCCTGCGGCCGGAAGCCGTGGATACCCTGCTCGCTCTTCCAGTGGAACTTCACGTAGTGCACTTCGCCCTTCGCATTGACGAACTTGAATGCGTGAACGCCGAAGCCGTCCATATGGCGATACGAGTCGGGCATGCCCTCATCCGTGTACAGATGCGTGAGCATGTTCGTTGCTTCAGGCGTGTTCGCGAAGAAGTCGAACGCCAGGTTCGGATCGCCCACGCCGGTGACCGCGCTCGGCTTGTTGGCATGGACGAAGTCCGGGAACTTGATGGCATCGCGAATGAAGAAGATCGGCCAGTTAATGCCGACGATGTCCCAGTTGCCTTGCTGCGTGTAGAACTTCACTGCGAAGCCGCGCGGGTCGCGCGCCTGCTCAGGCGATCCGCGATAGCCCATGACGGTGGAGAAGCGCACGAACACCGGCGTCTTCGTACCAGGCGTGAAGACCTTCGCTTTCGTGAGGTCGGAGATGTCAGCGCTCGGGACGAACTCACCGAACGCGCCCGTGCCGCGGGCATGAACGATGCGCTCCGGAATGCGCTCGCGATCGAAGCGCTGCAGTTTTTCGATGAGGTTCGAATCCTGCAACAGCACGGGGCCTGCGGGGCCTGCCGTTTGCGAATTTTCGTTATCGCCAACGGGCGCGCCGGTATCACGCGTCAGCGTCGCCGCAAACGCCGGCGAGGCAATCATCACCGACACAGCGACCGAAATCGCTGCCTTTGCGAATGACTTATAGCCTTTCTTATTCTTTATTTCGCTTTTGCTTTCGATTTTGCTTTCCATCTTTTTACACCCTCTTCATCCACCAAGACCAGCCGCCAAACGGCGGCAACGGGGCTATTGGATTCCAGCGCCGAAAATTACGCCAATGGAAATTCAATATCGCGACGATAGGCTTCGACAGCGCAGCCTTTCGAGTTCATGGAAATTGGGCAACACTCGGAAGCGCGCAAACCGATCGACGGACGGATGCGGCGTTGCTCGGGCCGGCGTCGCCGCGGCTATCCGTCGCAATTGACGATGCTGATGTGATAGCGGCCGAATGCCCCCCCTTTCTGCCCGTGCGCTTTCGGCGCGGCCTACCGCTCTGCGCACGCTTTGACCGCATTTTTGGCATAATGCCCAGCTTTGTAGGCTCTCTTGTATACA
>JAXDQB010000425.1:0-2963 GCA_034668065.1 Paraburkholderia sp. | reverse complement strand
GACGAGTTCTTTCTCAGATTCGTTATATACTGCGGAATATTTCGATGGGCTTGTGTAAGTAGGCTGTAGGCATATTCTTTGGTGGACTTTGGAAAGAGATGAGGCGGTTAGTGCTGGCGGCGGCTTTGCTGTCTTTGCGTGCGGAAACGAGTTACGCACAAGAGGTTGGAGACCCGATCGAAATTCCGGAAATAAGCGTCACGGCGCCAACAATTACGCCAGCCGATTCCGGTGGCTATTCCACAACACCGCAATACCATACGGAAAAAGCAAATCTGGGTCCGCTTGGAGATCAGTCGATCCAGAATACCCCCAATTCGGTTACGGTGGTTCCGGGAAATCTCCTCGTCAATCAGCAGGTGCAAAACGTCAACGACGCGTTAAGCTATCTGCCTTCGGTTGAAATCCGGGATCAGCAGGGCTACGGAGTGTCGCGAACTGGCGCTTCGGGGCGTACTCAGTACTTCGTTCTTTAACGCTAAGAGCTTCAATGCGAGTGTCATGAGGGAGCGCGGGCAGCGACGAACACGAATAACACCTTCGCCTCGTCTTATACGACGTTGGATCCGGGCGCACGCTACGTCTTCCCGGACTTAGAGAAACACAAGGTGACGTTGCGCTTCCAGGTGTGAATGTGCGAATACCTTCTACTATTCATCGATCGAAGACGGCACAACCGGCAACCTCGCCGAAAGTAACGGTGGTGACACGGCTTATTTGGGGGCGCCGCGGATGTTCATGGCCAGTCTCGAATTCGACTATTGACGAGGCGGGAATCGCTCCCGCCTGCCCGACAAGGCGCGTCACCGATCACCCGATCCGCTTCGCAAGCTCCGCGGCCTTACCCACATACGTCGCCGGCGTCATGGCCAAAAGCCGCGCCTTGTCCGCCTCGGGAATGGCAAGCCCCGCAACGAACTGTTGCAGCGCTTCGCGCGTAATACCCTTGCCGCGCGTGAGCTCTTTCAGCTGCTCATACGGATTCTCAATGCCGTAGCGCCGCATCACCGTCTGCACCGGCTCCGCGAGCACTTCCCAGCATTGATCAAGGTCTTCCGCGAGGCGTTGCGGATTGACTTCGAGCTTGTCGAGCCCGCGGATCAGCGCGTCGTAGGCGAGCAGCGAGTAGCCGAGCGCGACACCCATATTGCGCAGCACCGTCGAATCGGTGAGGTCGCGCTGCCAGCGCGAGACAGGCAGCTTGTCAGCGAGGTGGCGCAGCGTTGCGTTCGCGAAACCGAGGTTGCCTTCAGAGTTTTCGAAGTCGATCGGATTGACCTTGTGCGGCATTGTCGAGGAGCCGATCTCGCCCGCTTTTGTCCTTTGCTTGAAATAGCCGACCGAAATGTAGCCCCAGACGTCGCGGTCGAGATCGAGCAGGATCGTATTCGCGCGCGCGACGGCATCGAAGAGCTCGGCCATGTAGTCGTGCGGCTCGATCTGAATCGTGTACGGATTGAACGCGAGCTTCAGGCGCCTTTCCACGACCTCGCGCGAGAACGCTTCCCAGTCGAACGCGGGATAGGCCGACAGGTGCGCGTTGTAATTGCCTACGGCGCCGTTCATCTTGCCGAGTATCTGCACGCCGGCAATGCGCTCGATCGCGCGCGCAAGGCGCGCTGCGACGTTGGCGATTTCCTTGCCGAGCGTAGTCGGGCTTGCGGGCTGGCCGTGGGTGCGCGAAAGCATCGGCTGGTCGGCATGCGTATGCGCCAGCGCGACGAGCCGCGCATGAACCGAGCGCAACGCGGGCAGGATCACGTGCTCGCGGGCGCCGGCCAGCATTAGGCCGTGCGAGGTGTTGTTGATGTCCTCGGACGTGCAGGCGAAGTGGATGAATTCGCTCGCGCGCTCCAGCTCCGGCTGGCCCTTCACCGATTCCTTGAGCCAATACTCGACGGCCTTTACGTCGTGATTCGTCACACGCTCGATTTCCTTGATGCGTGCGGCGTCGAGCGCGGAGAAGCGCTCCACGAGCTGCAGCAGGAACTGCTCGGATTCGCCGGAGAAGCGCGGAACCTCGGCGAGGCCGGCTTGCGAGAGCGCGATGAGCCAATGGACTTCAACCGTTACGCGATGGCGCATGAACGCGGCTTCGGAAAGCCAGTCGCGAAGCGCTTCGGTTTTTGCGGCGTAGCGCCCGTCGAGCGGCGAGAGGGCGGTGAGCGTAAATAGCGTGTCGGCGCGGGTATCGGACATGATGAGGCGGCAGGGGCGCGGTATGCGCCCATTCGTAAGCGGAAGGGAACCGCGAATTTTACCACCGCCGCCGCCGGCTGCCGTATTCGGCCGCCGTTGGTTCGTAGCCGAGCCTTTGCTGCGCAGCCGGTGACAAGAGACAAGAAACGCGCGGGTGCGTGCCGCCCGTCGATTCGGTGCGGCGCTCAGTCGCCGACCGTCGCGGTGTGGCCGATATGGGCCGTGGAGGGAGGGGATGCGTCGACCGAATCTGTGGCGCCCGGGGCCGCCCAGACAAGCCACTGCCTGCGCAGTGCAACGACGGTGGCGCACGCGCAGGCCGCTAGCGTGCCGAAGGTGACGAAACCCATCTGATAGCTGCCCGTACTTTCCTTCACGATTCCCATCACCACCGGCAGATAGAACCCGCCGATGCCGCCCGCGGCGCCGACGACGCCCGAAAGGAGCCCCGTCTTTCCTTTCCAGCGGTGCGGCACGAGTTGGAATGTCGCGCCATTGCCGAGCCCGAAAGCGAGGTAGAGGCACACGAGGACGGTGATGCCTCCGCCGAGCGGGGGCATCCAGGCGGCGAACGTGAAGTCGGCCACCGAGATGACTGCGAGCAGCACCATTAGCGCGCGCACGCCGGTCACGCGATCGGCCACATAGCCGCCCAACGGACGCACCATCGCGCCGAGAAACGCGAGCAGCGACATGAAGAGGCCCGCTTCGAGCTACGACGACATGCCGACGAAACCGCCGAAGGCGATGCTGTAGATAAGCAT
>JAXDQB010000424.1:0-3421 GCA_034668065.1 Paraburkholderia sp. | reverse complement strand
AGCAACCGGTGACGGCGGTGGGGCATGTTCTGACCCGTTTGTCTGACCCGTTTGAGGCAAGGGCCGAAAGTGATTCGGGCCGGCTGTTGCTGGCTGCAATGCCGCGCTGGCTGGAGTTCATGCTCAGTTGGTCCTGCTGGAACCTATGCTTTGCCGCGGCCCAGTCAGACACACGCGTCCTCTTTGCGGGTCGACTTTCACATCGCAGAGTTTGGCTATGGCCGGGTTTTTATGCTGCCGCATGGCCGCAAAAGATCGAACAGATTAGCCAATTACACTGAGAGTAAGCGATCGCTCACTTTCCGCCGAAGAACTCCGCACCGATCAAATCGATGCGGTCAGTGCAGATCGTATCGACGCCCCACTCGGCCAGCAGTCGCGCCCGGGCGGGCTCATTCACCGTATAAGCAAGGACGAAAAGGCCTGCCGCCTTGATCTCGGCGATGAGCCGCGCGTCCAGCGCGCGATGATCGGCGTGCAGCGAAACGCATTCGAGCGCTGCCGTCCGCGCGCGCCAATCCGGCGGCACGCTACCGCACAGCAAGCCGCGGGGCAGCGACTCCGCCGCGTCGCGCGCCGCCTCGAGCGCTTCGAATGAGAAGGACGACAGCAGCGGCGCCACGGCCGTGCCTGCCCAAAGCTGCTTCGCGGCGCGAGCGACGCGGCATCCGGTAACGGTTTCGCGCCCCGGACAGGGCTTGATCTCGACGTTCGCTGCCATTCCGTGGGTCGCACAGCGTGCGGCGACCTCGTCGAGCGTCGGCATCCGCTCTCCCGCGAAACGCACGTCGTGCCAATTGCCTGCGTCGAGTGCGGCTATCTGCGCATAAGTCATTCGCGCGGCCGCGCCGCTTCCATTCGACGTGCGGTTCACCGTGTCGTCGTGGAGCAGGAAGACCACCTCGTCAGACGAAAGCTTTGCATCGAACTCGACCATCCTGAGGCCGAACCGGGCACCCGTGTCGATCGCTGCGAGCGTGTTCTCGGGGGCGAGCGCGCCGCCGCCACGATGCGCGGCCACGCGCGGATACGGCCACGGGTTCGTCTTCGTCGTCATTGCCGTTCGTCCGTTTCCCCTAAAGGGCGCATGGTTCTCCAAGCGGGATCAGCTGTCTCAATTCGACGGCGCCTTCAAGTCTCGTTGAGGACAAATAAACGTTGGTATTCCTTGAGCGCGTAGCGATCGGTCATGCCCGCGATGTAATGCGCGATAAGCCGCGGCTGCCCCGCCGGATCGCCGGCAACGTAGCCGGGCGGCAAAAGCCGCGGATCTTCGGTGAATGCCTCGAAAAGGCCCGTGATGACGCGCCGCGCCTTGTTGGCCATTCGCATCACGCGGTAATGGCGATAAAGGTTCTTGAAAAGAAAGCGCTTAAGCTCGGCCGCCTGTGCTGCAATCGTCCCGCTGTGGGCGACGAGGGGCGGCGCAGCACGCACGGCATCGAGAGAATCGGGCGCGTGCTCCGCAAGGTTGGCGCGTGTCGTATCGATAAGGTCGACAACAAGCGTATTGATGATGCGGCGCACTGTCTCGTGTACGAGCCGGCGCCCATCGAGCCCCGGATGCGTCCGCTTCGCCTCGTCGTTATGCGTACGCCAGAGATCGACCTCGGCGAGCTGCTCGATCGTCAGCAATCCTGAACGAAGGCCGTCGTCGACATCGTGATTGTTGTAGGCGATCTCGTCGGCGATGTTCGCGATCTGCGCCTCGAGCGACGGGCGCTTGCCCGTGAGGAACCGCTCACCAAGCTCGCCTAGCCTGCACGCGTTCTCGCGCGAGCAATGCTTGAGAATGCCCTCGCGCGTCTCGAAGCAAAGGTTCAAGCCGTTAAAGCCGCCGTAATGCTCTTCCAGCTCGTCCACGACGGCAAGGCTCTGCAGGTTATGCTCAAAACCGCCGTGCTCTCGCATGCAGTCGTGCAAGGCATCCTGCCCCGCATGGCCGAACGGCGTATGCCCGAGGTCGTGCGCAAGCGAGATCGCTTCGACGAGATCCTCGTTCAAACATAGATTGCGCGCAACGGAACGGGCGATCTGCGCGACTTCGAGACTGTGCGTGAGCCGTGTACGGAAGAGATCGCCCTCGTGATTGACGAACACCTGCGTCTTGTATTCGAGACGCCGAAAGGCCGTTGAGTGGACGATGCGATCGCGGTCGCGCTGGAATTCGGTACGCGCGAGCGGATGAGGTTCAGGATAGCGCCGCCCGCGCGAGCCCGACGAATTCGCCGCATAGGGTGCGAGATGGGCCTCCAGCATTGCCACGGTGGG
Organism: Paraburkholderia sp.; assembly: GCA_034668065.1. Classification (GTDB taxonomy): domain Bacteria; phylum Pseudomonadota; class Gammaproteobacteria; order Burkholderiales; family Burkholderiaceae; genus Trinickia. The sequence goes on along the minus strand of JAXDQB010000424.1, from coordinate 1,150 downwards.
CGCACTTAGAATGCTCGGCACCCCTTGCGCGCGCAGCTCGCCTGCCCAAGCGCCGGCCGATCCGTCATGCGTCGGATTTTGCTCCACGTGCCGCCTCCTTTTCGAATCGTTTCGCCACGCCTCATGCTTCCTTGCGCTCTTCTCAGACGCTGGCCGCAAGCGTCGCTCGCAACGCGTCTGCGGGCACACTCGTCATGAGGGTCTCACCGATGCTCTTGAGCAGCACGAATTTGATTGTGCCCGCCTCGGCCTTCTTGTCGCTCTTCATGAGCTCGATGTAGCGCGCCTCGCCGAGCGCGGGCGCGCGCACCGGCAACCTCGCGGCCGAAATCAATGCGACAAGACGGATGCGCGCGGCATCGTCGAGATGGCCAAGCCGCACGGAAAGATCAGCCGCCATCGTCATTCCGCAGCCGACGGCTTCCCCGTGCAGCCATTCGCCATAGCCCAACCCCGCTTCGATCGCGTGACCAAATGTGTGGCCGAAGTTCAAAATTGCGCGCAAGCCGCCTTCGCGTTCATCGGCGGCGACGACCGAGGCTTTGATCTCGCAGCAACGCCCGATTGCATGCGCGAGCGCATCGGGCTCGCACGCATTAAGTGCCTCGACGTTGGCTTCGATCCACTCGAAGAACGTTGCATCGGCGATCACCGCCGTCTTGATGACCTCGGCGATGCCCGCGGCCAGTTCGCGCTCGGGCAGTGTGCGCAGCGTTGCCGTATCGGCCACGACCGCAAGCGGCTGGTAGAACGCGCCAATCATGTTCTTGCCGAGCGGATGATTGATGCCGGTCTTGCCGCCTACCGACGAATCGACTTGCGAGAGCAGCGTCGTCGGCACCTGAATGAACGGCACGCCGCGCATGTAGCAAGCCGCCGCAAATCCTGTCATATCACCAATGACGCCGCCGCCGAGCGCGATCAGCGTCGTCTTGCGGTCCGCATGCCCGGCAAGCAGCGCATCGAAAACGCGATTGAGCGTTTCCCAGTCCTTGTACGCCTCGCCGTCGGGCAGCACGACGGTGGAAACCTGCTTGCCGAGCGGCGCGAGCGCCGCGCGCAGCTTTTCGCCGTAAAGTGGCTCGACGGTGGTATTCGTCACGATCGTGACCGAGGTGCCGGCGATATGCGGGGCGAACAGGTCCGTTCG
>JAXDQB010000423.1:0-4980 GCA_034668065.1 Paraburkholderia sp. | reverse complement strand
TCCAGCGCCGGCTTGCCAAGCAGCAAACGCAACGGCGGCGTGTCGGAAAGAGCCGCATCGATGATGGCCTGAGCTGCGCGCACCGGGTCCCCCGCCTGTTTGCCGCTGCGCGCCGCAGTCTGTTTGCGGCGCTCGCCCGCGGTTGCCGCATAGTCGTCGATTTGCGTCGCGGACTCCTTGATCGACGGTCCCGCCCAGTTGGTGCGGAACGGACCGGGCTCCACGATCAGGACGTCGATGCCGAGCGGTTTCACCTCGATTGCGAGCGATTCGGAGATGCCCTCTACCGCATACTTCGTGCCGTGATAGTAGCCGGTCGCCGCAAAGCTCGTGATGCCGCCAATCGAGGAGATGTTGACGATCAGGCCGCTGCGCTGCGCACGCATGATCGGCAGTACAGCCTTCGTCATGTCGACGAGGCCGAACACGTTGGTCTCAAACATGGCGCGCACGGCCTCGTCTTCGCCTTCTTCGATGGCGGCAAGATAGCCATATCCGGCGTTATTGACCAGCACGTCGACTCGGCCAAACCGCTCGTTCGTCTTTTTGACGACCGAGTCGATCTGTGCGGGTTGCGTGACGTCGAGCGGCAGGACGAGTGCTCTGTCACCGTGGCCTTCGACGATATCCGCTACCTTGGATGGATCACGCGCCGTAACGACGGCTCGCCAACCCTTCTCGAGGACGAGTTTCGTCAGTTCTCGGCCGAAGCCGGTGGAACAACCGGTGATCAGCCAGACGGGATTGTCGCGATTCATCATTTCATTTCTCTCCTGTTCAAGTTGCCGACCATCGTTCATGACCTGGCTTGACCGGCAGGGGGGCGAACGAATTTCGCTTTACATTGCGTGCCGCGGAATAAAGAGTCGTAGTCGTCACGGCTGCGAGAAAGTGGTCGCGCAAACCCGGCTTCGCAGCACCGTTCGAATCATAGGCGCTGGCGGGAACGCGGAGGAATACCTGAATGTCCGGAAGGCTTGCCTATTTGTCTGGTAGTCCGACAAGTCCGACACTGAGAAGCCAATGAGCGAGCGCAGCAAAGCACGCGTCACGGTCACAAAGATGACCGTGACGCTAAGACGGGCTGGCGCTAGTACTGCTTGAGCGGATCGACCACGTTCAAAAGCGGTTGCCCCGCCAGTTGCCGAGCGATGTTGGTCAGCGCCAGCTCCATGGTCACCGTCATGTAAGACTCGACGTCGTCGGCACCGCAATGCGGCGTGATCGTCAGATTCGCCGTCGACCAGAGCGGCGATGAAGCGGGCAGCGGCTCTTCGGGCAGCACATCGAGCCATGCGCCGCTTAGATGTTCTTGCTCAAGCAGTTCGACGAGCGCGCCGTGGTCGAGGACGCCCGCGCGGCCGATATTGATGAGCGCGGCCCCGCGCCGAGTGGCGCGCAGCGCCGTGCGATCCAGCATTCCGCGTGTTTCGGATGTCAAGGGCGTCGCGATAACGATGAAGTCCGCTTGGCTTAGGGCCTCGTGCAATTCGTCTGTTGCATAGACGCGCTCCACACCGGGCACGTCCGCCCGGGAACGGCGCACGCCTATCGTTCGCAAGCCGAGCATCTGCCCTGCAGCGACCGCCGCCTGCCCCAAATCGCCAAGGCCGATCACCGCCAGCGTCTTGCCCGCAATCGAGGACGTGAAGACTGGAGACCATCGCGCGTGACGCTGGTGCCAGGCAATCTCCGGCATGCGCGAATTAAGCGCTAGCAGAGCCATCATGACGAACTCACGCGCTTTCTTCGCGTGTACGCCGCTATTGTTAGTCAGACGCATGCCGGGTGGCAGCCAGTCGAGCGGCATGACATCCTCGACACCCGCATCGATCAAATGAATGAACTGCAGATTCGGCGCAGCCTCGCGCAACTGTTGCCGCGCAAAGCGTGCGTCGGTGATCACGCTACCCGAGGTCACGAGCACGTGCATAGTCGGCAGTGCTTGCGCGAGTGTCGCCAAGTCGTCGTCGACCGAAATGCGCAAGGTGTCGCGCAGTTCGGGATGCCTCGCCAACGCTGCGGCGGCCAGCTCTGCGGTCAGCCAAAAAGGTCGGGGCTTCGAAGTGGAATTTGCAAGGTGAACGTGCATTTGAATCACTTTTGTTTTATCGAATGGAACGGCGTGTCCCAAATGAGCACTTGCACCGGTGTGGGATTGAAGTCGTTACTCGGGTTGTTGATCTGCGGGCAATTTGAAAACAGGCACAGCAGATCCATCTCCGCGATCAGATCGATGAAGGTGCCGGGCGGCGAGATTCCGTCGAGCACCGCGAAATCGCCGCGTTGATTGATCGGCACGTTCATGAAGAAGTTCACGTTGGGCACAATGTCCCGCTTGCCTAGACCGCGCCGTCCGCCTTCGAGCACGAAGTTTTCACGGCACGCGTGCTGATAGCGGGTCTCATAGCCAAAGCGAACGGCATTGCTTTCGCATGAACAACAGCCGGCCAGCGTATCGTGTCGCCCGGAGCTGTCCGCGCTAATCCGGGCCATTACTCGGCCCTCGTTGGAGATCAACTTCGTGTCAAGCCGTACATAGGCAGCGCGCTGAGCCTGCACCGTATCCTGCGCGCTGTAACGCTCGGCCGTATCGTTGGCGTAGTAAAACAACGCGTCCACCGCCTGTTGCCCTTCCAGGTCTATCAGGCGCAACGTCTGGCCGCGCTTAAGCACGTGCGACCACGGCGTGCGCGCGGGAATCACGACATCGAGTATCGCATCGGCGGCATCAAGATTTTTGCTCATTAGAGGCTCCCGTGGCTCATGCGCCGCTCGGTTTGTTCGAACGCCCGCGCGGCTTCACTGCATGCTTGTCGGCAAAGGTCGTCGGCAGCGGCGGGGGGCACGTCGAATCGCACGACGTCGACCGGCCCCGGGGCAGTACCGGGCTCAGGCTCGAGTGGATGCCCGGCGTTCGATACAACCACCCATAGGGACATTTCTGCGCGCAGGTCAACGAAATCGCCGGGCGCGCGGTACTCAGGATGCCAAGTGAAGTCGCCACTCTCTTCAAGACCGACTGATGCAAAGAAGTTGACGCACGCCGGAACGTCACGGCGCGACAGCCCGAACTTGGCCGCGGCCAGCAGAAAATTGTCCCGGCTGTTGCGCCACGGGCCCGCTCCGTGCGCGGTCTCCATCGATGCGCGTGTGGTCGGGCCGACCAGTGCCTCGTGATGGCCCGACGTGTCCTCGATGATCGAGAAGGCCACCCGTCCCATGTCCGTATAGATGATGCGGCCCTTGCGCAACTGCGTGCTCCATTGCACTTTCATGGTGTCGGCCGTGTTTATACGTTCGGACGGATCGTCTTCGCACCATGCGATCAGCGAAACTGTCGATCGGCCTGTGGTATTGATGAGCCGCAATGCCTGACCGCGCGCAACGCGCAGCGCGAAATACCATCCCGCAGGCACCTGCTCCCGATGCAGCACGGATTCCGGCCGTAGCGCATGGCTGCGCTCAGTCAATGCCGGCAATGCTCGCGACGTCTCGCCCTGGCCGACGGCGCGCAGGGCTTCATAACGTTCACGATGCGCCCGCCGCTCGGCTTCGGGCGTCATTGATGTAAGGCTCATTTAGCGGTTCCTTCTATGAGTGGCACGTTCGGCCGGTTAGGAATGTCTGGCGATGCCTGCGCGAGGAGGGGGGCGTCATCCGCTTGCGACGCCCGACGTCGCCGCATAGCGCGACAGAAACTGGCGGGCCCGTTCGGTTTGCGGGCTGCGAAAAAAGGACTCCGGCGCCCCGGTCTCGCGGATTGCGCACTGATCCATGAAGACGACTCGCGTCGCGACCTCTCGGGCGAAGGCCATTTCATGCGTCACGACGATCATCGTCATTCCTTCGCGCGCCAAATCGCGCATGACGGACAGCACTTCGCCGACCAGTTCCGGATCGAGTGCGCTAGTGGGCTCATCGAACAGCATCAACTGCGGCCGCATGGCCAGCGCGCGTGCGATCGCGACCCGCTGCTTCTGGCCGCCGGACAAGCGTGCCGGGAACGCGTCGCACTTGCCCAGCATGCCCACGCGCGCAAGCAGCGTCCGCGCCTCGTCGCGCACTTCATGCGCGGGGCGCTTTTGCACATGCAACGGTGCCTCCATCACGTTTTCCAGTACCGTCAAATGCGGCCAAAGCGCAAAGTTCTGGAACACCATGCCCATGCGCATGCGCATCGATGACAACTGCCGATCGGTCATCACTACGCCGCCTGTTGTCACGCCCAACGGCTCGCCGTCGATCAGCACGCGCCCGGCATCCGGACGCTCGAGCCAGTTGAGGCAGCGCAGCAAAGTTGATTTTCCCGATCCCGACGGACCGAGCAGGCACACGGTCTCGCCACGATCGACGCTGAAGCTGATGTCTTCGAGTACAGGTTGAGTGCCAAAGCGCTTGAAGAGCCCGATGACCTGCAACACAGGATTTTTGACATCGGTACTGCGCGACACTGCAGTTCCGTTCATCGACGTGCCTCCGAGATGCGGCGTGCCGACGAAACCAGTGCTTCGACGAGTAGACATAAGGCCCAGTACAGCAGCATCGCCACCACGAACGATGCGAAGGGGACGTAGCGCCGCGACTGGATGGAGCTTGCGGCATTGGTGAGTTCGGGAATCGCTATCACGGTGAGAAAGGCACTGTCCTTGATGATCTGCACGAGCTGATTGCCGAGCACGGGCGCAGAGGCGAGTGCGAGCGGCGGGAAGACGATATGCCGGAACAAGCGGAAGCCGAAGTAGCCGTATGCGCGCGCAGCCTCGAGCGGATCCCGAGGTTGCGCGACCCATGCACCGCGGACGATCTCGGCGACATACGCGGCGTGATAAACCATCAGCGCACCGAGTCCGGCTATCCAGTTGTCGAGGCGGATTCCGACCGAAGGCAGCCCGTAGTAGACGACATAGGCGATGAGCAGAAACGGCGTGCACCGTGCGAGATCGACCATTGTGCGAACGATGCGATTCGCAAACGAAC
>JAXDQB010000422.1:0-8068 GCA_034668065.1 Paraburkholderia sp. | reverse complement strand
CCAGCGCACGGTCAGCTTCAAGTCCGGCTGCCATTCGAGCGGATAGCTGGTGCAGCACTTTCCGCTTCCGCCATACGGCCGGCCATCCGCGTGGATCGGCAACGCGTTGCGTCCGCCACCGCCAATGCCGCTGCCGGCAGGCCCCTTGAGCTCCCACGTGTGGATGTACCAGGGGGTGTAGTTCAAAATGCCCGAGTCTCCGCTTGATAGTTCCACACGGTGAGGCAAGACAATTGGCTTGGTCGCGTAAGGCTGAGGGCTGGTGCAGGCCGCAAGCGGCAGCACGAGCGCCGCTTGCACGACAACGGCTGCCGCACGTTGAGTGCGGCGCGAATTGAACCGTAGTGTCATACGTCGTGAGTCTCCAGAAGTGCGAATGTCAGACAATGGACCACCGCGATCTGGATACCGTGACTGCCCTAAATCATTCGGACCAACAGAAACTCGAACCGCTCCCGAAAGCCCGGAGCCGAGCGTGACTCGATGCGGATGGGAGGTGGTCGCCGCAGTGGGTTGCTTTTTGCAGCCTTACCATTTGGCACGCGATTCCAGTGTTACTCAGGGCGATTGCATGGAGGAGAAAGGCGACTTGATCTGGGTCCGCTCCTTGTAGTCACCGAGGGTTGTCGACGTCCTCGTCATCATTCGTGTCTCACCGCTTGGACTTCGATCCGTACGGCCCCATGTTCGGTCCGACATCCCCTCGTACAGAAGCCAAGGGGCGGTGCGCCGCGTAACCACAATCATGCAATCGGCGGGTATAAACTTTCTCTCCCGGTGGGCACTTCGCCAAACGCTCTTGCGCGGCGCGGCGCTATCCGCCACGGCGCAGCGCCGAATCGGTGCCGCGCTGGGATCCTCCTCGCGCCAAAGGCAGCTTACGAGCGCACAGGCCGACATTCATTTTTGCCTTGCAGGTCAAACATGGACGAACAACTGAAGCAAAGCGCTCTCGCCTACCACCAGTATCCGAAGCCCGGCAAGATTTCAGTTACACCGACAAAGCCGCTGTCGAACCAGCTCGATCTGTCGCTCGCTTATTCGCCGGGCGTCGCGGCCGCGTGCGAGGCCATTCATGCGAATCCGCTCGATGCACAGAAGTACACGTCGCGCAGCAATCTGGTCGGCGTCGTGACGAATGGTACGGCGGTGCTTGGCCTGGGCAACATCGGCCCGCTCGCCGCCAAACCGGTGATGGAAGGCAAGGGCTGCCTCTTCAAGAAGTTCGCGGGTATCGACGTGTTCGACATCGAACTCGCGGAGTCGGACCCAGACAAGTTGGTCGACGCGATTGCGATGCTCGAGCCGACGCTGGGCGGCATCAATCTCGAAGACATCAAGGCGCCGGAGTGCTTCTACATCGAGCAGAAGCTGCGCGAGCGGATGAAGATTCCCGTCTTTCACGACGACCAGCACGGCACGGCGATCATAGCGTCCGCGGCGATCCTGAACGGCTTGAAGGTGGTGGGCAAAGATCTTTCTCGCGTGAAGCTCGTGTGCTCGGGCGCCGGCGCGGCCGCGATCGCCTGTCTCGACCTGCTCGTGAAGCTTGGTCTCGAGAAAGAGAGCGTCCTCGTCGCCGATTCGAAGGGTGTTATCTACGAAGGCCGCGGCAGTCTCGATCCGTCAAAGGCGCGCTATGCGGCGAAGACCGAGGCACGCACGCTCGACGACGCGATTAGCCGTGCCGACGTGTTTCTCGGCTGCTCGAGCGCCGGCGTGCTCAAGCCCGAGATGGTCAAGAAAATGGCCGACAAGCCGCTCATTCTGGCGCTTGCGAATCCCGAGCCCGAGATCCGTCCCGAAGAGGCGAAGGCGGCGCGACCCGACGCAATCATCGCGACGGGCCGCTCCGATTATCCGAATCAGGTCAACAACGTCCTTTGCTTCCCGTTTATTTTCCGCGGTGCGCTCGACGTCGGTGCGACGACGATCACCGAGGACATGAAGCTCGCCTGCGTGCGCGCCATCGCCGAGATGGCTGAAGAGACCGACCAGGGCGACGAAGTCGCGAAGGCTTATGAAGGCCATTCGCTCGAATTCGGTCCCGATTACCTGATCCCGAAACCGTTCGATCCGCGCCTCATCATCAAGATTGCGCCGGCTGTGGCACAGGCTGCGATGGATTCCGGCGTCGCCACGCGCCCGATCCACGACATGGATGCCTACCGCGAGGAGCTTGGGGCAACCGTCTACCGCACGGGCATGGTCATGCGTCCGGTGTTCGCGACGGCGAAGACGAAGGCCGCACGCATCGTATTCGCCGAAGGAGAAGACGAGCGCGTGCTGCGCGCCGCCCAGTTCGTGCTGACCGAAAAGATGGCCAGGCCGATCATCGTCGGGCGGCCGGCCGTCGTCGAAATGCGTCTGAAAAAGATCGGCTCGAAGCTGAAGGCGGGCGTCGACTTCGAAATCGTCAACCCCGAAGACGATCCGCGTTACCAGCAGTGCTGGCAGGCCTACCACGAGATCGGCGCGCGTGAGGGCGTGACGCCCGAGATCGCGAAGGCGGCCCTGCGCAAGTTCAACACGTTGATCGGTGCGATTCTCGTGCGGCTTGGCGAGGCGGACGGCATGATTTGCGGCCTCATCGATACCTATCACAGCCACCTAAAGTACGTCGATCAGGTGCTGGGGCGCGCGCCGCACGCCGAGCACTACGCTGCCATGAATCTGCTGATGCTGCCGGGCCGCAACATGTTCATTTGCGACACGTACGTCAATGAAATGCCGAGCGTCGAGCAGCTCGCCGACATGGCGATTCTCGCCGCGCATGAGATCGAGCGCTTTGGGATCGTGCCGAAAATTGCGCTCTTGTCGAGCTCAAACTTCGGCAGCTCGCCGTCGGCTTCGTCGCAGCGCATGGCCGCGGCGCGCAGGCTCATTGCCGAGCGTGCGCCGCAACTCGAAGTGGACGGCGAAATGCACGGAGACGCCGCGCTGTCGGAGATGATTCGCAAGCAGGCGTTTCCGGGCACGAAGCTTACGGGGGAGGCGAACCTGCTGATCATGCCGAACGTCGAGGCAGCGAACATCACGTACAACCTGCTGAAGATGGTGGGCGGCGAGGGCGTGACGGTCGGGCCGTTCCTGCTTGGCGCGGCCCAGCCCGTGCATATCCTGACGCCGGCGGCGACGGTGCGGCGGATCATCAATATGACGGCGGTGGCGGCGGCCAACGTGTGGACGGAGTAAGCGCGTCGGGCGTCATCGGGCTAATGGCTCAAAAAGGGCGGCTGTTTATAAGGACAGCCGTCTTTTGCGGTCCAGCGGTTTGCCAGGCAAATAGTCCTCCTTTGCCGTTCGTTGTCACGTGCGCTGGGCGCGTATGTCGCGATTGGCGCCGAACACTGCATTAGAGATGCTTTTTCAGGTAATCGGCCAATCGATCGTCGGGCGAATCCGCCTTGTTTGGCGGTAGAGTGTCAGTGTAGGCCGGGGGAGGCCTATTTGGAGACCACGCATATGTAGTGACAATTCTTTGTATCTTCAGCATCAACCGCTTGGCATTTCGTGCCGCTAGGACACGTATTGCCGTAGCAGCAATCGCGCGCGATGGCAATGCGCGGCAAAGCAGAACCTAAAGCCGCGGCAGCCAGAATTTTGGCAAAGGTTGAGAAGGCTTCTCGCCGGGACAATTTAGTCGACGGCGATGCGGTGTCGCTGGGACGTTTAGATCGTTTAGATGCCTTCAGTGAGAAAACGGTGAGGTGTGCCATCCAGAGCGCTGTCAGTGCAACGGAGCAGACCGTCGCGGGCACAATAGCTTCTCGCGGAAGAAAATAGGCGCAAGCTGCGGTAATCACGCAGCTTATTACTGCAAGCATGAACGATTTTCGTGTGCATTGGTGGCAATGACCGAGGTTTTCCCAAAGCTTTCCGCCTACATTTTTTGCTGATATGTTCATTTGGTTTTCCCCTGTTCTGTGATTTACGTTTTGCGAGTCTCACATATTGGCTCGCGGCTGATTGTCGATTAAATTTCGATAAATCAGGTATTTTTAATGTAGATGAGGGAATAAGAAAATCAAGCATTTGAAATAAAAAACAACGCACGGTATAACGATTCGTCCAAGAATGTGGGAATCGGAAGTGTCGCCAACTGTTTCACCCCAGGCGACACGCAGACGTAAAAACGGCCGCTCCGCAGAGACAGCCGTATTTTCACGTCGATATTCCTGCTTCTCTTTCCAACGCACTGGCGGAGACCGCCGAGTCAAACCGCGGTCTCACGCCGCATGTCGCGCCGCGCCGCCTCCTGGCGAGCGCCAGCGTGCGAGCATCTCATTCCACTTCGTGCGCACAGCCCGCAGGTTGTTTTCCTTAACATGGCCGTAACCGCGAATGCCGTCCGGCAGATTGGCGAGTTCGACCGCGAGCGGCAACTTCTCGGCGGTCAGCCCGCCAACCACCTCACGCACGAGCGCCTCATATTCGCCGATCAGCGCGCGTTCAGTTCGACGCTCCTTGGTCCTGCCGAACAGATCGAACGCCGTACCGCGCAGGAACTTCATTTTCGCCACCAGCTTGAACGCCGGCAGCATCCACGGCCCGAACTGCTTCTTGATCAAATGGCCGTTAACATCCTTCTTGGCGAGAAGCGGCGGCGCGAGGTGGAAGTTGAGCTTCCACTCGCCCTCGAACTGGCTTTGCAGCCGCGCGAGGAAGGCCGGGTCGGTCTGCAAGCGGGCGACTTCGTACTCGTCTTTGTAGGCCATCAGCTTGTGCAGATTGCGCGCCACGGCTTGCGTGAGCAGCTCCTGCGCAGTATCTCCGTCGAGCCCACGTTCCGCACGACGAACTTCGTCGACGAGCGCACGATAGCGCTTCCCATACGCCTCATCCTGATAGGCGGTAAGGTAAGCGGCCCGCTTGTCGATCAACGCATCGACGGCCTTCCTGGTATGCAGCGCGACAACCGTCGCACCGCCAGCACCGTCTGCATCGCGTGCGCCGTCAGGCCCCGCCGCACGCCGCACGCTCGCAAGGTCATAGGCCGCGCGCCGGCCCCACTCGAATGCGGCGATGTTCTTTTCCACCTGCACGCCATTGAGCTCGATTGCGCGCACGAGCGAACGGTGCGTAAGCGGCAGCCAACCGTGCTGCCACGCGTAGCCGAGCACGAACGGGTTCGTGTAAATCGCGTCGCCTATGAGCGCGACGGCGAAATGATTCGCATCGACTAGATCAACCTTATCACCGGCCGCTGCGCGCACGTCGCTCTCGGTGCTCGAGCCGGGGAACGACCAATTGGGGTTCTTGACGAACTCGGCCGTCGGCGTCTTTGCGCTGTTCATGACAACGCGTGTGCGCCCCTGCTTCATCCGTGATGTGCACTCGTCGCTCGCGGTGACGATCGCGTCGCACCCAATCACGAGATCCGCTTCGCCCATCGCAATGCGTGTGGCATGGATGTCGTCAGGGGCCTTGGCGATCTGCACGTGGCTCATGACGGCGCCGCCCTTTTGCGCGAGGCCTGTCACGTCGAGCACGGTCACGCCTTTTTGCTCGAGGTGCGCGGCCATGCCGATGAGCGCACCGATGGTCACGACCCCCGTGCCCCCCACGCCCGTGACGAGCACGCCGTAAGGTCGGCCAATCTCGGGGAGCGCCGGCTCAGGAATCGCTGGCGCTTCGCTTGCCGCTTCAGTGCCTCCTCCCGCTCCCGCTCCCGCTCCGAGCGCCTTCGGCTTGCGCAGCTGGCCGCCTTCCACCGTGACGAAGCTCGGGCAAAAGCCCTTCAGGCAAGAAAAGTCCTTGTTGCAGCTTGATTGATTGATCTGCCGCTTCGTGCCGAACTCCGTTTCGAGCGGCTCGACGGAAAGACAATTCGACTGCACCGAGCAATCGCCGCATCCCTCGCAAACCGCCTCGTTGATGACGACGCGCCGCGCCGGGTCGGGAAACTCGCCCTTCTTACGGCGGCGGCGCTTCTCGGTGGCGCAGGTCTGGTCGTAAATGAGGATCGTCGTGCCGGGAATCTCGCGCAGCTCGCGCTGGATTGCATCCAGTTCGTCGCGGTGGTGGACCGTCACGCCCGGGGCGAGCAGCGTTGTGCCGTGATACTTCTGCGGCTCGTCGGTAACCACGACAATCTTCGCCGCTCCTTCGGCCGCGAGCTGATACGCGACTTGCGGCACCGTCAGCACGCCGTCGACGGGCTGCCCCCCCGTCATGGCCACCGCGTCGTTATAGAGGATTTTGTAGGTGATGTTCACCTTCGCCGCGATTGCCGCGCGAATCGCCAGCAGCCCCGAATGGAAGTAGGTGCCGTCGCCGATGTTCGCGAACACATGCTTTTCGCTCGTGAACGGCGCCTGGCCCGTCCAGGCGACGCCTTCGCCGCCCATCTGGCTGAACGTGCTCGTGCTGCGATCCATCCAGACTGTCATGTAATGACAGCCGATGCCGGCCATTGCACGCGAACCTTCGGGCACATTTGTCGACGTGTTGTGCGGGCAGCCCGAGCAGAACCACGGCGTGCGCTCGACGGTGACGCGCGGTTTGGCGAGCGCCTTTTCTTTCGCATCGATGACGCCGATCCGCGCGGCAATGCGCGCACGCACGTCCGAGGGCAGGTCGAACTTCTCGAGCCGCGTGGCAATTGCTTTGGCGATTAGCGCGGGCGAAAGCTCGTAGTGCGCCGGCAGCAGCCAGTTGCCCATCGGCACGGACCACTCGCCGCCTGCGCCGTCTTTCTCGTCGAACTTGCCGAAAACGCGCGGCCGCTGGCCATCGGGCCAGTTATAAAGCTCTTCCTTGATCGCGTATTCGAGAATCTGACGCTTCTCCTCGACGACGAGGATCTCCTGCAGCCCGTGCGCGAACGCCTGCGCGCCCTGCGCTTCGAGCGGCCAGACGCAGCCAACCTTATAAAGACGAATGCCGATGCGCGAGCAGGTCTCGACGTCGAGGCCGAGATCCATGAGCGCTTGCCGCACATCCAGATAAGCCTTGCCGCCCGTGATGATGCCAAAGCGCGCAACCGGCGAATCGATCTCGATGCGATCGAGCTTGTTCGCGCGCACGTAGGCGAGCCCCGCATACCACTTGTAGTCGAGCAGCCGCGCCTCTTGTACGAGCGGCGGATCGGGCCAGCGGATGTTGAGTCCCCCTTCGGGCATGACGAAATCGGTTGGCAGCACGATCTGCGCACGGTACGGATCGATATCGACTGACGCGGAGGATTCCACGACGTCGGTCACGCATTTCATCGCGACCCACAGGCCCGAGTAGCGGCTCATCGCCCATCCATGAAGGCCGAAGTCGAGGTACTCCTGCACATTCGAGGGGAAGAGGACGGGCAGCCCGCACGCCTTGAAGATATGTTCCGACTGGTGCGCGAGCGTGGATGACTTCGCCGCGTGGTCGTCGCCGGCGAGTACAAGCACGCCGCCGTGCCTGGACGAGCCGGCCGAATTACCGTGCTTGAGCACGTCGCCTGAGCGGTCCACGCCGGGGCCTTTCCCGTACCACATAGAGAACACGCCGTCGTGCTTCGCGCCAGGGTAGAGATTCACCTGCTGCGAACCCCAGACGGCCGTTGCGGCGAGGTCTTCATTGATACCGGGCTGGAAGACGATTTGATGGCTCGCCAGATGCTTTTTTGCTTTCCACAGCGCGAGATCGAGTCCGCCCAAAGGGGAGCCGCGGTAGCCGGATATGAATCCGGCGGTATTGAGCCCGGCCGCATGATCGCGCGCCTGCTGCAGCATCGGCAGCCTGACGAGCGCCTGGATGCCGCTCATATAGGCACGACCGCGTTCGAGTGTGTATTTGTCGTCGAGAGTGACGGAAGACAGCGCAGTTTCGAGTGAAGCTCTCTGACCTGCGTCTAGCGGGGCATTCATTATGTGGACTCCAACCCGGTTTGGGATCGCCAAAACTTCGCGAACGCAGCATCTTGTGGATGCTTTCGCGGACCCGCCATGTTGACGGGTTTTTCGAGATGGTAGCACTGGGAATAACCCCGTTGCGGCTCGTCAAAAATCGCTGTTAGTCAGGATGGAGTTGGCAATCCGGTTCAATCCGATCGCCACGCTATCTCGGCGATTCAGGCATGTCCCAT
>JAXDQB010000421.1:0-3039 GCA_034668065.1 Paraburkholderia sp. | reverse complement strand
GAGTTGTCGCGTTTCCTGCGCCGGCCTGCGGCCCGTCATGTAAGTGACGGAAACCCAGGGAGCGACAAGTCGCGCCACGCCGACGACGAGTTACCGCATCGGCACCTGCCGATGGCGGCGGAATCCGCCCCAGCCGCGGTGAAGGCGATGCAGTTGATGCAGGTAACCGGCGCCCGAATGCTGATCGAGGCAACGGGCGCGAGCGCATCCGATGCACCCTGTGCGGATTCACCCTTCCTGATCATGCCCGAATGAGCGCGGGCGGGTCGTCGCACCCGGGTCGCCACCCGGGAGTCGCACCCATACCCCCGAACGGGCGCTATTATTCGGTTCTCCGAATCATAGCGCCCGAATAATAAGCGCCGACTCATAGCGCCCATTTTCTCAAGGAAATCATAGTGAAAGCGACGACCCTCGCGGTGGCTTGCTGGGTTTGTGCCGCCGGCGCCTTGCTGGCCGCCTGCTCGAATGCGCCCACCACCAATAAAGACAACAGCACCTTCACCTACTTGCTCGATCGCAAGAGCCCTTGGACCGAAAACAAGGTCACCACGCTGCCATCGCTGCCGGTCAAGGCGAACCTGCTGCCGTTCGACGTATCGAAAAACACTGCGCTCACCTTCTCCGTCGACGCGAAATCGGTCGATGTAGGCTCGGACGGCGTGGTCCGCTATACGGTCGTCGTCACGAGTCCATCGGGAGCACGTAACGTAAACTACGAAGGCATTCGCTGCGATACCTACGAGTGGCGCCAATACGCCGCGCTGAACGCGGATCACGACGGCTGGGACCGCAGCGTTGCAACCGCCTGGCGGCGCATCGAGAACGGCAACCTGAACGCCTATCAGGCCGCCCTCTATCAGGACTATTTCTGCGACAGCAAGGTTCCGGCAGCGTCGGCGAAAACCATCGTCAACAACATTCGCATGCGCCGCACGACGGCATCGAGGATTCACTGAAATCGTCGCGGACTGCGCTTGCGGCCCGCGCCGCCATGCTTAAACGAGGACGAGATTGTCGCGGTGGATCAGTTCCGGCTCGAGCATGTAGCCGAGAATCGCTTCGATCTCGGTACTCGGCTTGCGGTGGATCAGCTTCGCTTCCGAGCTGCTGTAATTCGTCAGCCCCCGCGCAACTTCGCGCCCGGCGACGCTGAGGCAGGCGATGACCTCGCCGCGCGCGAACACGCCTTGCACGTCGACGACGCCAATCGGCAGCAGGCTCTTGCCGCCGGCCGTCAGTTTTTCGACGGCGCCATCGTCGATGACGACATGACCGCGCACCTGCAGATGGTCGGCCATCCATTGCTTGCGGGCTGCAATGCGCGCCGTGCGGGCGATAAGCTGCGTGCCGATTGCCTCGCCCGCGGCGAGCCGCAGGAGCACGTCGGGGGCGCGTCCGCTCGCAATCACCGTATCCGCGCCGCTGCCGGCGGCACGCTTGGCGGCGAGGATTTTCGTCAGCATGCCGCCGCGGCCAATACTCGTGCCGGCGCCGCCGGCCATCGCCTCGAGCTCGGGCGCGCCCGCGTCAGCCTCTCGGACGAGCTCCGCACTCGGGTCCTTGCGCGGATCCGCCGTAAAGAGCCCTTGCTGATCGGTAAGAATGATGAGCGCATCGCCCTCGATCAGATTCGCGACGAGCGCGCCAAGCGTGTCGTTATCGCCGAACTTGATCTCGTCGGTGACAACCGTGTCGTTCTCGTTGATGATCGGCACGACGCCTAGCCGCAGCAGAGTCAGCAGCGTCGAGCGCGCATTGAGGTAACGCTCGCGATCGGCCAGATCCGCATGCGTCAGCAAAATCTGCGCCGTATGAATGCCGTGCTCGGCGAAGCGGCTCTCGTAGCCTTGCGCCAGGCCCATCTGGCCGACCGCCGCGGCCGCCTGCAACTCGTCGATCTCGCGAGGACGCTTGGCCCAGCCAAGGCGCTGCATCCCCTCGGCGATCGCACCCGAGCTGACGAGCACCACCTCCTTTCCCTGCGCGCGCAGATTGGCGATCTGCGCAGCCCAGCGCCCGATCGCGGCTTGATCAAGCCCGCGCCCGTCGTTGGTCACGAGACTGGAGCCCACTTTCACGACCAGGCGTTTCGAATCCGCGATGACAGAGCGCATCGTGCGAAAGTCTCCATGATTGACGCATGAGCCGCGACGCCCAGGGCGGGCGGCAGCAAAGTAAGTGACTGGCGGACTAACCGCGCTTCTTTCAAGTACGCGGCGGCACCGAGTCGGTCGGTGAATCCGGTGCGGCGGCATCGCGAAACCGCACGTCCGCGGCGAGATCCTCCGCCTCTTCGGCGCGATGCGCATCCGAATGCTTGGCGAGGTAATCGTAGATCGCGTAGCAGAGATTCTCGCAGCCAAGGCCGGTCAGCGCCGAAATCTCGAACACGGGGCCGTCCCACTCGAAGCGCTTAATGAAATCGGCCACGCGCGCTGCACGCTCCTCCTCGGCCACCATGTCGAGCTTGTTGAGCACGAGCCAGCGCGGCTTCAGATAAAGCGCCTCGTCGTACTTGCGCAACTCGCCAACAATCGCCTTTGCTTCCGCGACCGGATCGACACATTCGTCAAACGGCGCAAGATCGACGAGATGCAGCAACACCCCCGTGCGCTGCAAATGCCGCAGGAACTGGTGGCCCAGACCCGCACCTTCGGCCGCCCCTTCGATCAAGCCCGGGATGTCGGCAATGACGAAGCTCTTGCTCGGCCCGACGCGCACTACGCCGAGATTCGGCGCGAGTGTCGTGAACGGGTAGTCGGCGATTTTCGGCTTCGCATTCGAGACCGACGAGATGAACGTCGATTTACCCGCATTCGGCATGCCGAGCAGGCCGACGTCAGCCAGCACCTTCAGCTCGAGACGCAACATGCGGCGCTCGCCGGGCTTACCCTCGGTCTTCTGCCGCGGTGCGCGGTTGGTGCTCGACTTGAAATGCAGGTTGCCGAGGCCGCCAGGGCCGCCCTGGGCAATCAATACCGTCTGCTCGTGCTCGGTCAGATCGGCAATCAACTCACCCGTATCGAGATCGGCGAT
>JAXDQB010000420.1:0-3025 GCA_034668065.1 Paraburkholderia sp. | reverse complement strand
GGGGACGTTTGCCCGCGCCATCACGAGATTCTCGGCGGCGGTGAGCGACGGGACGAGCGTGAAGTGCTGATAAACCATGCCCATGCCATGCCGATGCGCATCGCGTAGTCCGTCGATCGCGACCTCTCGATTGTCGAGGAGGATCTGCCCACCAGTCGGCGTGTACTCGCCCATCACGCACTTGACGAGCGTCGATTTGCCCGCGCCGTTTTCGCCGAGCAACGCGTGAATCGAGCCCGCACTGACCTTTATCGAAACGTCGTCAAGTGCGACGTGCGAACCGAAATGCTTCGTCATGCCGACGGTTTGGAGCACCGATCCACCCTCCCGCTTTTTGTCGCGAGTGTGCGGATCGCCGGGTACAGTCGATTGTAGAGTCATGGATCAACGCTCCAATGCAAACAAATCACTAAACATTCGAACAAACGTCGCCGCGGCATCGTTCACGACGATGCTGCGATGTCCCGTATATCAGCGGCGCGAGATCGATAACTCGCTCGGCGCCCCTTTCAGGTTGCGGCGCGACGAGGACGATGCGATCAAAAACACGAGCGTCAACAAATAGGGGGCTGCATTGAAGATGTCGTAGCCGGCAGTAATGCCGACGGTCTGCAGTGCAGGTCCGATCGCTGCCGCTGCGCCGAAAAGCAATGATGCACCGAGGCACCCCAGCGGACTCCAGCGTGCAAAAATGACGAGCGCCACCGCCATCATTCCCTGACCGGACGAAAGGCCTTCGCTCCAACTGCCGGGATACGACAGGGACAGGAACGCGCCGCCCACGCCCGCCAAAAAGCCGCCGATCGCGGTAACGACGAACCGCACACCATCCACCGAATAACCGGCCGAACGCGTGGCAGCCGCCGAGTCGCCGCACATGCGCACGATCAGACCCCAGCGGGTGCGTCGCAAGGCCCAGGCAAACAGCACCGCAAGCGCAATCCCGATGAAGAAGAGCGGATTGATTTGCAACGCCGCCCTGACCTGTGGCAACGAAGACCAATCGCCGAGCGCCATTGACGGCAGATGCGGCGCCTCCGGCTCGATGTACGGCTTGCCGAAAAAGAATGCGAGACCAGTGCCGAAAAGCATGAGTGCGATGCCGATCGCAACGTCGTTGACCTTTGGCAATCGACAGATGGCGCCATGCAGCGCGCCGAACGCGGCGCCGACAAAGCCGGCGAACAGTGTTCCCAGCCAAGGCGAGTGCGTATGAAAGCTCACCGCGTAGGCGGCCATTGCACCGAACACGAGCGTACCCTCGAGTCCGAGGTTGATCCGGCCGGACTTTTCGGTCAGGCATTCGCCGATACTTACGAAAAGAAACGGCGTCGAGACGCGGATCGCGCCGGCGAACATCGCGAGCGGAACGGTCCAAAGGCCAATATCGGTAGTCGCCATAAAGAGTGCTCTTTAGATGTCGGATGGGCTGCGCTTCGGGCGAAACACGGCAAAGCGCCCATACAAAGTCTCACTGACCAGCAGGGAAAGGAAGACCATGCCCTGCAGCACCAGCACGGTCGCGTCGGGCAAGTCGAGCCGGCGCTGAATCAAGCCGCCCGCAGCCGATATGCCGCCGACGAGAATCGCCACCGGCACAATGGCGAGCGCATTGTGACGAGCAAGAAACGACACGAGGATGCCGGAGAAGCCATAACCCGCGGCGAGCGACGCGTTGGCGCGCCCCTGCACTGCTGCGACCTCGAAATAGCCGGCAAACCCTGCGCAAGCACCAGCGAGCGCACAGGCGGTAATAATCAGCCGGCCCACGGGCAATCCTTGCGCGCGCGCTGCGCGGACGTTGCCGCCCGTCAGGCGTGCTGCGAAGCCGAAGGTCGTCCGTCGCATCAATACCCAGGAGACCGACGCGAGCGCGATGGCAACGAACAATCCCCAGTGCACTGACGTGCCTGGAATGTTGCCGACCATGTTCGCGTCGCCGATCTGCAAGGTCGACGATTTGATCGGGCTTGCAGGATCGCGCAGCGGACCATCTACGAAGAAGTTCATGACTGCGATCGCAAGATACGACATGAGCAAACTGGAAATGGTCTCGTTGACTCCGCGAAAGTGCCGCAAAGCCCCGACGATGCCGATCCACAGACCTCCTGCGGCGAGTGCAGATGCGATCATCGCGGCCATCACGAACGGCACTGAACCGCCGCCCTGAAATGGAAGTGCCGCGCAGGCGGCGGCGAACCCGCCGAGCACGAGGGCCCCTTCACCGCCGATGACCACGAGCCCGAGCTGGGCCGGTATTGCGACGGCGAGCGCCGTCAAGATCAGCGGAGCTGCGCGCACCAGCGTGTTTTGCAGTGAAAACCAAGTACCGAAACCGCCGCGCCAAAGCAGTGCGAGAAACTCGCCCGGCGAAGCACCAAGGAGAAGCAGCAACAGGGAAAAAACTACTGCGGCAACTAGCACGGCGAGCGCGGAAATCGTCAGCAACTCTGACCACTGTTTGATTTGCGCGAACCGTGCGTCACGTTCCGAGGGGCCGTCAGCCGTAACCGGCTGCGGGATGGTTTGCGTCGGGTCGCTCGCCATAAAATCTCTTGAAAAAAGAAAAGCCCGGCTCACCGGCCTTGATTCATCGGGGCCGGTCGCCGTGATGCGGCACTTAGGCAACTGAACCGTGCACGCCCTCGACCAGATATGTGGTCTGCTCAAGAAATGGATCGTAGTTGCCGTAGGTTTTGTCGATCACGATCTTGCCGGTGTTGCTGCGGATGGGACCGGCGTAGATCGGCTTGCCTGCCTTCAGGTCGGCAATCGCCTGAAGTGCGGCCTTACGTGCGCCTTCGGTGGCACCCGCGCCGAACGACGTGCTTGCGACGAGGTCTTTGTCGTAGCCGCCGAAGATCAGGTTCGGCAATTTGCGTCCGGCGACGATATCGTTCGCGTAGGCCTTATAAGCGGTTTCCCACTTCGCTTCGGCACCTGTGATGAAGCCCTTCGGCGCCAAGGCAGCTTGCGATGTATTGTGGCCGCAGCTTTTTGCGCCATGCTGTTCGGCAGTTTGGAC
>JAXDQB010000419.1:0-8283 GCA_034668065.1 Paraburkholderia sp. | reverse complement strand
GAACCCTCCGGCCCCCAAAGCACGCGTTGCATGAACACTGCGTAATGGCGGAGAAATCTATGGCCTCACCCCAGGAAAGTGTCAGCATGGCGCTGTTTTGCGACTTCGAGAACGTCGCACTCGGCGTGCGCGATGCGAAGTTCGAGAAGTTCGACATCAAGCCGGTTCTGGAACGGCTGCTGCTGAAAGGCAGCATTGTCGTCAAGAAAGCCTATTGTGACTGGGATCGTTACAAAGGATTCAAGGCGTCGATGCATGAGGCCAGTTTCGAGCTGATCGAAATACCTCACGTGCGCCAGTCGGGCAAGAACTCGGCGGATATCCGTTTGGTTGTCGATGCGCTCGATCTTTGCTACACGAAATCGCACGTCGATACCTTCGTTATCATCAGCGGGGACTCGGATTTTTCCCCCCTCGTTTCGAAATTGCGCGAAAACGCCAAGAAGGTGATAGGGGTGGGTGTGAAGAACTCCACTTCTGATCTTCTGGTCGCCAATTGCGACGAATTCATTTTCTACGATGATCTCGTACGCGAGCAGCAACGCGCTAGCGCGAAGCGTGAGGCGCGTGACGCGAGCGTCTCGGTCAAGCGTTCAGCCGATGAAGACAAGCAGCCGAAACAGGAAGTGGAAGCGCGCAAGGCGAAAGCCATTGCGATCGCTGTCGAGACCTTCGAAGCGCTTGCCTCCGAACGCGGCGAGAGCGGCAAGATCTGGGCTTCGGTACTGAAGAGCGCGATCAAGCGCCGCAAGCCCGACTTCAGCGAGTCTTACTACGGTTTTCGCGCCTTTGGTAACCTGCTCGAAGAAGCGCAATCTCGCGGACTGCTGGAAGTAGGCCGCGACGATAAATCAGGCGCATTTGTCTACCGGAGCAGTCAGGCCGCACCCGCGGACGTCAAGCACATTGAATCACCTGCGGTGGTGAAGGAGGCCGCTCCCGCGACGGAATCCGTCGGGAATAGAAACCGCCACAAGGGCCGAAGTGCCCGAAAGCAGGCTGCCGAGCCGGCGCCGATGGGCGCGGAACCGATGGCGTCGGAACAGCCGCCCGTGTTGGAACAACCTGTGGCGTTGGAACATCCAGCAAAGTTGGAACAACCTGCGACGGTAGTTGAGGAGAGCTCGCCCGTGCGTGACGCCCCGCGCGAAACAGAGACGGAAAAAAAGCGGCCGCAACCTCGCCGCGGACGCAAAACCGCCGCAAAGAAGATTGACGCTGCGCCCGTGCAGGCCTCACAGGAAGTGGTTTCTATCCCGGAGCCAACAGTGGACTCGGCGGCCGACGTCGAGCCGGCCAAGCCGGTCAAGCCGTCACGCAAATCGGCCTCGCGGACCGGCCGTTCGCGCAAGGCTGTGACGGAAGGCACCGAAGGATAACGCGGCAATGCCGTAATCCTTGGACCTGCCGCACCGCCGATTTTTCCCGAAGCGAAAAAGGCCGGGTCGTGCACGACCCGGTCCGTGTCGTCACTGCCGGAGGTCCCTGTACTCCGTCGCCTCCAGGTGGCAGATCAGACCGTTCTCGTCGATACCGACTTTGAAACTGCCGACGGCTTGCCGCAGGAGAAAGCCGACGCCGGCCGTGCAGCTGACGTGAATCAGCATGCCTGCGCTGCTCAACTCATAGAGGCGGTACTCCGGCTGGTGACCGGCAATGAACCGTTGGCTGACCTCCGCGACGGTTTTCTGCAGCAGTCCCGCGTCGACCAGTGTGGATTCGAAGTCTTGCGTGCCTCGCAGGGACCGACGCCTGCAGACGTCGAGGGCGGCCTGTTGCGTCAGGGTTCCTTCCACTGAATGTCTGTTCAAAAACGCGTTGGTGAAGCAATCCCGCCAATGTGCGGACCGGTGGTCGCTTTTTTCCTTGTAGTAGCGGATCAGGTAGTGCTTGCGGTAATCGTCCCAGGACTCTTGCCCGGCGTATTTCAAAAGTTCCGCTTGGTTCATGGTTGGCTCCTTGCCCGAAGTTAGTGACCCGCGCAGCAGGGAATGGGCGCGATAGATCAGGTGGGTGGGTGAGCGGCGGCACAACAATCGGGCGAACTTCGCTATCGGGTCCCATCCCTGCGAACGGTCGGCTTGTGTTCCCGATGAGGGACGCGCGCCGGCGCGCTTCGTGAAGCAGGGGCGGTCTATTTGATTCGATCGGGCCTGGACTCTTTTTCGGCTCTTTTCCGCAAGACGTCAGCGTGAACCGGGTTGCGTTGTGTTCGCTATGTCTTTTCCTCTTTCCTTTAAAGCCGCTTTAGTCGTTCTATTCGATTTCACCTGTGTGGTGCGGATAAGGGCAATGGCGGTGCTGCCAAACGCATGCGGTATGGCGGTTTTGCGGTGCGCCGCTCGCACCAACGTAACGCCCGACGCATCGCGATGGTGCGCAGTACCTATTGCATATACTGTGGTTTTTGTCTTTCCTGGCGAAATACCAGGAAAGCCCATGAAGGCAGAAAGGGCTGTCGACGGTTTTGTCTGAAGGATGGCACGTTGCTTGCATTCATTCCAGAAGCTTGAATCAAATGCATGGGTCTGGAAGGGTCGCGCGAGCGCAGTAGCGATCTGATGCCATGCCGGCATGTGATCGAGCTGATAAAGCTGATAAAGCACTTACAAGCGGGATCACCCACGTCATGAGGAGTCCGGACAATAATGAAAGCGTTCTTCCCTTCACTCAAGGCGCTGAGCACACGCGTCATGCTGGCAACGTCGATGGTCGCGGTCTCTCATGCGGCCCTGGCTGCTGACACGGTCAAGATAGGCGTGCCCGTTGGCCTGAGCGGCGCAAACAGCGTGGTCGCGCCATCGGTTGTGCAGTCCGCGCAACTTGCCGTCGATGAAATCAATGCCAAGGGCGGAATTCTCGGGCGCAAGGTGGAATTGGTTGTTGCCGACGACGGTAGCGGAGCGGCGGGTGCCCAGAAGGCGTTTGACTCGCTGATTTTCGACAAGAAGGTCAACGCACTGATTTCGATGGAGACGAGCGCTGCGCGCAACGGCGGGTTGCCGATTGTCACGCGCGGGAAGGTGCCCTTTATCTACACGTCGTTCTATGAAGGGCATTCGTGCAACCGCAACATGTTCGTCGACGCGTGGGTGCCGGACCAGCAGGTCGCACCGATCGTCGACTACTTCATGAAGCAGTACAAGGCCAAAACCTTCTTTTTGATCGGTAGCGACTACGCGTTCGGTCGCGGCATGCTCGACTTCACGAAGAGCTATATCGAGAAGCACGGCGGAAAAGTGGTGGGCAACGAATACTTGCCGATGGACGGGTCGGACTGGACGCCGATCATCAGCAAGCTACAGGCCGCAAAACCGGACGCGTTGATCACGTCGACAGCGGGCGGTGCGCCGAACGTGACGCTCACGAAGCAGTTGCGCGCGGCTGGGGTCAAGATTCCGTACGGTAATCTGGCCGTCGACGAGGGGACCGCAAAGAGCATGGGGCAGGATGCCGACGGTATCTATATCTCGGGCTCATACGTGACCAATATCGATTCGCCTGAAAACCACGCGTTCCTGGCTGCGATGAAGAAGAAATTCGGTGCCGAGCTGAAGACGCCGAACGACTTGTCGGTGCCCGAATATGATGCGATCTATTTGTATAAGGCGGCGGTTGAGAAGGCGAATTCGTTCGATACGGCCAAGGTAATTCCCGCTCTTGCGCAGGTCAACTTTGATGGCCCGCGGGGCACGATCCGCATGAGTAAAGAGCGTCATACGCCGCTGACCATGTATCTGGCGCAGGTTCAGGCAGACGGCTCGCTGAAAGTGATCGAGTCCGATAAGAACGTCGATCCGGGCGAACAGTGCCCGGGCCTGAAGTAACGCGACGGCGCGATCGTCATGCTGAATTTCTCGCTTGATGTCGTAACGACCGCTGCGATCCTGTTCATCGTATCGGCCGGTCTGCTGATGATCTTCGGCGTGATGAAGATCATCAATTTTTCGCACGGCGCGTTTCTGACGGTGGGCGGGTATTCGAGTGTGATCGTCGCGCAGTTCGGTTTGAACTGGTGGTGGAGTCTGCCGTTCTCCCTTGTGGTCGGGTTCCTGCTGGGCATCTTCGTCGAGCGTTTTGTCGTGCGGCCGCTCTATGCGCGGCCGCTTGACGCGATTCTCGCCACTTGGGGGCTCGGCATCATCGTGGGCCAGATTATTACGCTCGTGTTCGGTCGCGGCGTGCAGATGGTCAGCAGCCCAGTGAGCGGGGCGCTCGCGGTGTTCGGCAGCGAATACTCCACGTATCGGCTGATTCTTGTCGGTGTTGCGTTGGTCGTGGCGCTCGCGCTGGGCGGGCTGATCAACGGCACGCGTCTGGGGTTGCAAACGCGTGCCGTCATCATGAACGAGGCGCTCGCTCGCGGGCTTGGGATCAGCAGTTCGCGGGTGCGTTTCCTCACCTTCTGTACAGGAGCGGCGCTGGCCTCGGCTGCGGGGACGCTCATTACGCCACTCGCCAGCGTCGATCCGAACATGGGGGTGCCGTGGATCGTGGGTGCATTCATGCTGGTGATGGTTTCCGGCTCGTCCCTCGTCAGTCTGGCTGTTGCATGCCTCGTTCTCGGCGGGGCGCAGGTGGCGGTCAGCACCTTTGTCAATCCGGTACTTGGCGGGCTGACCATTGCAGTGCTGGCGGCGCTCTTGCTGCGTTTGCGTCCGGAGGGTTTCGCCCGTGGCTGATTCCAATACGACTCTGCGTTTGCGTGCCGATGTTGCGCCGGCATTGCGCATGCCTTTATTGATTGGCGTTGCGGCACTCGTGCTCATCGCAGCGGGCAGCGTGCTGCTCCCATCGTTTCTCGTCAACAACCTGATACGGTCGTTTCTATACGCGGTGGTCGCCATCACCGTCGATCTGCTATGGGGTTACACGGGAATTCTGACCTTTGGCCAGTCCGCGTTCTTCGGTATTGGCGCGTATGCGGCCGGGCTGGTTTTCACACACCTCGGCTTTTCGATTCCGCTGGCGCTCGCTGCCCTGGCGATCAGTCTCATCGCGGCCTGGGGCGTCTCGCGCGCGATCGGCTGGCTCGCTTTCTACCACGGGGCTTCGCCTTTGTATGCTTCGGTGGTGACGTTGGTATTGCCGATCGTACTCGTTCAGGGCATCTACGCCGGCGGCGAGTTTACCGGCTCCAGCAGCGGATTGTCCGGCTTTGACAGTCTCGATCTGCCGATCGAGGCATGGTTCGTCGTCGCCGGCAGTTTGCTGGTGATCGTCGCTGTGCTGGCGTGGATGTTCGTGCACAGCGATGCGGGCCGGCTGCTCGTTGCAATCCGGGAAAACGAGGCGCGGTGCGAATACCTCGGCATCAACGTGTCGCGTCACAAACGCCGTCTCGCAGATGTTGCGGCTTTGATCGCCGCGCTGGCGGGATTCATTTTTGCCTGCGTGCAAATGGTGGTCGCCCCCGAGTATGCGGGCTTCGTCTTCGGTACGGAGCTGGTGATCTGGGTGGCGCTTGGGGGCCGCGGCTCGTTGATAGGCCCGATCGTCGGCACGCTTCTAATCGACGTCGGCAGCGCATACCTGAGTGGCGACCTGCCCTACATCTGGATGTTGTTGGTTGGCGTCGCGTTCGTGGCCGTGATTGTCGCGATGCCGCGCGGGCTCGCGCCGGTAGTCGGGGGGGCGGCGCGCAACCTTTGGCCGCGCCGTCGTCGGGATGCGGTCCTGCCCGTGACCTTCCAGCCTGCCCGCATCGTCGGGGCGCCCAGTGCCGACGCAAGCGAACCTGAACTGTCGGTCCAGGATGTGCGCAAACATTTCGGCGCGCTCAACGTTCTCGATGGCATCACGTTCGAGGCGCACGCGGGAGAACTGTTAAGTCTGATTGGCCCGAACGGCGCAGGCAAAAGTACGTTGATGCGATGCATCGCTGACGGTGCGGAGCGTTCTGCCGGCAGTGTTCTCGTGGGTGGCACGGAAATCGGCAAACGAGCGCCGTACGATTGCGTTGCCCTGGGCGTGGGCCGTAAATTTCAGACGGCGACCGTCTTCGATTCGCTGACGGTTGGCGAAGCGCTGCGTATCGCGCGCTACCGGGTCGCGCCCGCATCGCTTTGGAAGCGCGAGCCGACGCTCGAATTGCCACAGCCGGCGCTCGACGTTCTGCGTCTAACCGGTCTTGACAAGATGTCGGATCGTGAATGCCGGTACTTGTCGCATGGGCAGAAGCAGGCGCTGGAACTGGCGATGGTTTTGGCCCTGGAGCCGCGCACGATCTTGCTGGACGAGCCGACGGCGGGGTTGACCAAGCGCGAGCGCACGCAGATCGGCGAGATCTTTGTAGCGCTCGCTAGCCGATACAGGATGTGCCTGCTTCTCGTGGAGCACGATCTCGAGTTCGTTCAGCAAATCAGCTCACGGATCATCGTGTTGCATCAAGGACGTATCGTGATGGACGGCAACGTTGACGAGGTGGTCAATTCCGAACTGGTGCGCGCGGTGTACGCGGGACATTCGGCTGACGTGGCGGGCAGCACGGAGGGCCATGCGTGAGCGCACTTCCAATCATCCAGACAAACGCATTGAAAAGCGGCTATGGCGATGCGATGGTTTTGAAGGGTATCGATCTTGCTATTGCGCCAGGAGAGGTGCTTGCGATTCTCGGCAAGAACGGGATGGGAAAATCCACACTCCTGAAAACGTTGATGGGCTACATTCGTCCAGCTCACGGCGGGATTGCGTTGTTCGGCGAGCCGGTGGCAGGTATTCCTCCCAACCGGATCGCGCGGCGCGACGTGGCGTATATTCCGCAAGAAAAGGCGCTGTTTCAAGACCTGAGCGTTGAAGACAACCTGAAGCTCGCATTGCGGCGCGATCGGGATTTTCGGCCCATGTTCGCGCGTATCGAAGACCTATTTCCATTTCTCAAGCAACGCTTGAAGCAGAAGGCAGGAACGCTTTCCGGCGGCGAGCAAAAGATGCTGCTGGTTGCGCGCGCGCTGATCCGGCGCCCGAAGCTCATTCTGATCGACGAGATTACCGAGGGCATGCAGCCGTCCGTCATTGAGCGCCTCACCGGGATTCTGCGCCGTGAACGCGACGAATCGGGCACCGCGATGCTGCTGGTGGAACAGCATGTGCCATTTGCATTCTCGGTGGCCAACCGCTATGCGGTAATGGAGCTCGGTGAGATCCCCGCGTCGGGGTATACGTCGGAAGCCGCTGCACCCGCTACCGTGTCTCGCTTCCTTTCCCTATGATTGCGAGCGGAGTTCCACGATGACTTTCTCAATTGTCGGACGCTGCGCGCGGACCGGCGAACTCGGCGTCGCAGTCAGCACCGCTGTGCCGGCCGTGGGCGCAATGTGCCCTTATCTCCGTCCAAATGTCGGTGCCGTAACCACGCAGTCGTGGGTTAATCCGTATCTTGCGTTAATGGCGCTCGACCGGCTCGAACAGGGCGACAGCGCCGAACAAGCATTGGCCTACGCGTTGCGCGCCGATCCCTCGGCCGATCTTAGGCAGATCGGCATCGTCGATCGGAACGGACACGGCAGCGTGTGGACCGGGGCATCGTGTACCGGCTGGGCCGGCGATAGGCGGGGCCAGGATTATACGGTCCAAGGCAACATGCTCATCGGACCGGATACGGTGGACGCGATGGCCGATGCATTCGAGGCAAGCCAGAAAGAGGGCCTCGGGCAACGGCTGCTGCTGGCGCTCGAAGCCGGCCAAAAAGCGGGGGGGGACAAGCGCGGCCGTCAGTCCGCCGCGTTGAAAGTCATGGGCGAGGAGGCCTATGCGATGTTGGATCTGCGCGTGGATGAGCACCCGAACCCAGTAACCGAATTGCGCCGGGTCTTCGCCGTTGCGCAGCAGCAGTTCGTTCCGTTCGTGGCCGGGATGCCGACTCGAGACGATTACAGCCGCTCGCCGTCGGCCGAGGTCACGGCTTTGCGGCTCACCCCGCCGACCGAGCGCCCGGGTGCGCGTCGTCTTGCCGATGCCGACATGCAGAGCGTCGGCACCGATAGCGAGGTACTTGCCCGATGGATGGGCACGAGGTTCGCGGAGGACCGCATTCCCCATAACCTGAACGTGTACCGCGGCATCGTCGATGAAATCACGCGGTTGCGCGAACTCGACCTTGCGGCACTACATCCGGCGATCTTGTTCGATCCGCTTCGCAGCCGCGAGCCTGACATGGATGGGGAGACTAATGAATGATGCGCTGTTTTCCGAAGACCTGACCGGCGTTGCAAGGCGTATTGCCTCGGGTGACGTTTCCCCGCTCGACGTGACCGAAGCGGTGCTGGCGCGGATCGACGCAAT
>JAXDQB010000418.1:0-6397 GCA_034668065.1 Paraburkholderia sp. | reverse complement strand
GACATTTACGGCAAGATCGGCAACTCCGGCGTATCGGTGGCAACGCTGGACGATATGGCGGTGCTCTACGACGGGTTTGATTTGTGCGCGCCGAGCACGTCCGTATCGATGACGATCAACGGGCCGGCGCCGACCATCCTCGCGATGTTCTTCAACGTGGCAATGGACCAGCAGCGCGCGCGGCTCGCAGCGCGCTGCGAGCGAGAAGGCCGCATGCCGAGCGCCGACGAAGTCGAAGCGGCACGTGCCGACGCCCTGAGCAACGTCCGGGGCACCGTGCAGGCCGACATCTTGAAGGAGGACCAGGGGCAGAACACCTGTATTTTCTCGACCGAATTCAGCTTGAAGATGATGGGGGATGTACAGGCTTACTTCGTCGAGCATGACGTGCGCAATTTCTATTCGGCCTCGATCTCCGGCTATCACATCGCTGAAGCGGGCGCGAACCCGATCACGCAGCTTGCCTATACGCTTGCGAACGGATTCACCTACGTTGAGGCATTTCTTGCGCGCGGCATGGCCATTGACGATTTCGCGCCCAATCTTTCGTTCTTCTTTTCGAACGGCATGGAGCCCGAGTACACGGTGCTTGGCCGCGTGGCGCGACGCATCTGGGCTGTCGCGCTGCGTGAGCGCTACGGTGCAAACGAACGCAGCCAGAAGCTCAAGTACCACGTGCAAACCTCCGGCCGCAGCCTGCATGCGCAGGAGATCGCTTTCAACGATATTCGTACGACATTGCAGGCGCTGATCGCTGTCTATGACAACTGCAATTCGCTGCATACGAACGCCTTCGACGAGGCAATCACGACGCCGACCGAGGAATCGGTGCGCCGGGCGGTTGCGATCCAGCTCATCATCAATCGTGAATGGGGGCTGGCGAAGAATCAGAATCCGAACCAGGGCAGCTTCGTGATCGAGGAGCTGACCGATCTCGTCGAAGAAGCCGTGCTCGCCGAGTTCGACCGCCTGGGCGAGCGCGGCGGCGTGCTTGGCGCAATGGAGACGGGTTATCAGCGCGGCCGCATTCAGGACGAATCGATGCTGTACGAGCATCGCAAGCACGACGGCTCGTATCCGGTCGTGGGCGTGAACACGTTTGTCGGGAAAGAGGCGCACGAGGCTGCGCCACCGATCGCGCTTGCACGTTCGACCCACGCCGAAAAGCAGAGTCAGCTTGCGCGCCTCGCTGCGTTCCACGAGCGGCACCGTGAAGAGGCAGGGCCGATGTTGCGCCGCCTGCAACAGGCCGTTATCGACGACGAGAACGTGTTTGCGGTGCTGATGGACGCGGTGCGCGTCTGCTCGCTCGGGCAGATCTCGCACGCGCTGTTCGAGGTGGGGGGGCAATATCGGCGGACGATGTAGCGAGGAGTGGCAGCGCGATGGTTGCTGCCGACCGCCGCTTGTTATACAAGAGACAGCCGCGCCCGCGCCTCGCTGTATTCAGATTTGAGCCGCTCGACGAGCTCGGCCACCGTCGGGATATCGTCCATCAGGCCGACGCCTTGCCCCGCACCCCAAATGTCCTTCCATGCCTTCGTCTTATCGCCTGCGAAGTTCATCTTCGATTTGTCCGACGCGGGTAGCGCATCGGGATCGAGCCCCGCGTTGAGGATGCTCTCGCGAATGTAATTGCCGTGCACGCCCGTGAAAAGGTTCGTATAGACGATGTCGGCCGCGCTCGCATTGACAATCGCGTGCTTGTAGCTGTCAACCGCATGCGCCTCCTGCGTTGCGATAAAACGCGTGCCCATGTAAGCGAGATCCGCGCCCATCGCCTGCGCGGCGAGGATCGAGTCGCCGTTCGCGATTGCACCCGATAGCACGATCGGCCCGTCGAAGAGTCGCCGCACTTCGCCTACGAGCGCGAACGGCGACACCGTGCCGGCGTGCCCGCCCGCGCCGGCCGCGACGAGGATCAGACCATCTACGCCCGCTTCAAGCGCCTTTTGCGCATGACGCAGCGTGATTACATCGTGCAGAACGATGCCGCCGTAACTGTGCACGGCATCAATCATCTCTTTGACCGGGGCACGCAGGCTCGTGATGAAAACCGGCACCTTGTGCTCCACACATACGCGCACGTCGCGCTCGAGCCGCGCATTCGACTGATGGATGATCTGATTGACCGCTATTGGGCCGACTTTCGCGCCCGGATGTAACGTTTTGTGCGCACTCAGCGCTTCCTCGATTTGTGTAAGCCATTCGTCAAGCAGTTCGGCCGGCCGCGCGTTGAGCGCGGGAAACGATCCGACGATCCCGGCCTTGCATTGCGCGAGCACGAGCTCGGGATAGCTCACGATGAACATTGGCGACGCGACAACGGGCAACGTCAGATTCTCTAGGATGGCGGGCAGAGCCATAACGCAGGTCTCCTTCACTGAGCGGCAAGAGAACGATCGTTCGATTATACGAAGCCGGGGAGTCGTGAGCAGGACATGCCGTTGGAAGGAGTGCTCGGGCTCTACGTTTCGTGGGCTCGGAAACAGCCGCGCGTCATCCGCGCCCGTAGAATAGCAACGCTACCACTCCGATCAGAGGCAGGACAAACGTAATGACATTCGCCGACTTTACGCCATTCCGCGTGGCTGTCGCCGGCACGGAAATCTTCGGGGTCAAGGGGGGCTCGGGGGCACCGTTGTTATTGCTGCATGGCCATCCTCAGACCCATATGATCTGGCATCGGTGCGTCGGGCAACTCGCGCAGCACTTCACCGTGATCGCGACGGATTTGCGCGGTTACGGCGCGTCAGGCAAGCCCGTAAGCGACGACGCGCATACGCCATATTCGAAGCGCGTCATGGCCGCGGACCAGGTCGAAGTCATGCGTCACTTCGGCTTTGAGCGTTTCCTTGTCTGTGCGCATGATCGTGGCGCGCGCGTGGCGCACCGGATGGCGCTCGATCATGCCGCCGCCGTCGATCGGCTGATGCTGCTCGACATCGCGCCGACGCTTGCGATGTACGAGGGAACGACGCGCGCGTTTGCGACCGCCTACTTTCACTGGTTCTTTCTTATCCAGCCCCAGCCGCTGCCCGAGACGATGATCGACGCCGATCCCGCGTTGTACATCGAGCGCGTGATGGGCTTGCGACACGCCGGCCTTGAACCATTCGCGCCGCATGCGCTGCGCGCTTATATCGACGCGCTGCGGCAACCAGGTGCCGTGCACGCGATGTGCGAGGACTACCGCGCGTCGGCCTCGATTGATCTCGAACACGATCGGGCCGATATAGAGCGCGGTCATCGCATCGCCTGTCCGCTACGCGTGCTGTGGGGCGCGCAGGGGATCGTCGGCCAATGCTTCGATCCGCTCGATGAATGGCGGCGCGTGGCGAGGGACGTCAGTGGCCGAGCGCTTGATTGCGGCCATTACATTCCCGAAGAGGCACCCGATGCGCTCGCGGCCGAGATGCGCGACTTCTTCGAAGGGCCGGAGCCGGACGAGTTCGCGGAGCCGAAAAGCGTGCACTAGCAGTTCTGGGTCAAGAAGCCGCAGGGAAATCACCGATGCGCCGGGTGTACGTGCGCTCGTATCATGAAAATGACGCTGATCACGTCGAAAATTGCGCCGTTCGCCATCCGTGACGAGCGGCTTTCTTTTTGTGCATTCGCTTAGTATTCGCTTAGGTCTTCGCTTGCATCGCTCCCGAATTCGCACGACGGAAGCGTCAATTCCGCAATGCGACGTCGGCCACCGGTGCGCCCGTGAGCGCGATGAGTTCCTGCGGCGACAAATTGAAAACCGCGTGGGGATGGCCGGCTGCGGCCCAGAGCGTATCGAGCCGCAGCAAGTCGGCGTCGATCAGCGTCACGGGCGGGGTTACATGCCCGATCGGACAGACGCCGCCGATCACGTAGCCGGTCTTTTCGCGCACGAACTTCGCATCGGCCCGCGCAATGGGGCCCACCTGCTGTGCGACCTTCTCTTCATCGACCCGATTCACGCCGCTAGCGACGACGAGCACCGGCGCATCATCGTCACGACGGCGGAAAAGGATCGATTTTGCAATCTGCGCGACCAAGCAGCCGAGCCCCGCCGCCGCTTCGGCCGAAGTCTTTCCGCTATGCGGTAGCATCACCACAGGCTTCTCGTGCCCGCGCTCGCGCAGCAGCAGAGCGACTCGTCGGGCCGATTCGGGCAAGGCCGCAAGCGTCGCAGATACGTCCGATTCGTCCCATTCGTTCGATTCGTCCGATACATCGGGCCTGCCGGTAGGGATCAATGGTTCGTTGTCCATATCGAATCGTTCCGTTCCGTTCCGTTCTGCAGATGATCTGCGCGGACGCAATGTGCGCCCGTTACGCCGCGTGGCTGCGTTCCGCGCTCTGCGCCGCTTTCGCCTTGGCCAGTAGTGCTCGGCCGGCACGCGACGCATTGGTCCGTCCGATTGCCTTCGAAATGAAATCGCCGATGGCGACCACCTGATCAAGATCGATTCCGGTCTCGATACCAAGCCCGCCCATCAGGTAGAGCACATCCTCCGTCGCCACATTGCCAGTTGCCCCTTTTGCATAGGGGCAACCGCCGAGGCCCGCCACGGACGCATGAAAGATCTCGATGCCCTCGAGCAGCGACGCGTAGATGTTTGCAAGTGCTTGCCCGTACGTGTCATGGAAGTGGCCCGAGAGCCGCTCGTGCGGGAACACTTTCGTGACCGCGGCGAAGATCTCGCGCGTGCGCTTTGGTGTGCCGACGCCGATCGTATCGGCGATATCGATCTCGTCACAGCCGAGCGCCGCGAAACGCTGCACCACGTCGACCACCGACGGCACCGGCACTTCGCCTTGATAGGGACAGCCGAGCGCGCATGAGACGCTGCCGCGCAAGCGCAGGCCGTGAACCTTAGCGGCGCGCGCGACAGGCTCGAAACGCGCAATGCTTTCGGCGATGCCGCAGTTGATGTTTCTCTGGGAGAACGCTTCGCTCGCCGCGCCGAATATGACGATTTCGTCGGCCCGCGCGGCAAGCGCCGCTTCGAAGCCTTTGAGATTGGGCGTGAGCACGGAGTAGATCGTGCCAGGACGGCGCGTGATACCGGCCATCACGTCGGCGGCGTCAGCCATTTGCGGCACCCATTTGGGCGAGACGAACGAGGTCGATTCAATATTGGAGAAGCCCGCTGCGGACAACCGGTTGACGAGATCGATCTTCGTCGCGGATGGAACAAACTCATTCTCGTTTTGCAGCCCGTCGCGCGGGCCGACTTCAACGATCTTCACTGCGCGAGGCAAGGACATTTCGAGTCTCCAGACCAATTTGTAAGGACTGCTGACCGAGGGACGGGCGAGGGAAGGTCGTCAATATCCACGAATCAGATCGACAATACCGCCGATCGGCTCTCCGCGCTCCAGCGCTTCGATCTTTTGCGCGATCTGCACGATGGCCTGCTCGCGCAACGTGATCGCCGAGATATGCGGCGTGATCGTCACGCGGGGCTCACGCCAGAAACGGTGATCGGGAGGCAGCGGTTCTTTTGCGAATACGTCGAGCGTGGCGGCGGCGATTCGGCCCGTTGTGAGCGCATCGAGCAAGTCGTCTTCGACGAGATGAGCGCCGCGTGCGAGGTTCACCAGATAGGCGCCGTGAGCGAGTTTCGCAAACGTGCTGCGGTTCAGGATGCCGTCGGTTTCGGGTGTGCTCGGCAGAAGGTTGACGAGCACTTGTGTGCCATCGAGAAAAGCGTCGAATTCCCGCGGGCCTGCGAACGTTTCGATGCCATGCAGATGTTTTTTTCCGCGGCTGTAACCACGCACCGGCAGGCCGAGCGCCGCAAGCGCACGCGCGACGTGCGTGCCGAGCACACCGAGACCGAGCACGCCGACTGTGAACGTTTCGCGCGCATGCGGTTCGAGCACGCGCCAGCGCGGGTCCGGCGTGCGCTGCGCGAACTCGTATTCGTCGAAGCGGCGCATGTAGCGCAATACCGCGTAGGTGGCGTACTCGGCCATTTGCGCAGCCATGCCCGTGTCTTCGAGCCGCACGATCGGCACGCCGGAGGGCAGTGTGCCGGGTGCTTCGCGTTCTAGCGCCAGCAGTGCATCGACCCCGGCGCCCAGGTTGAAAACTGCCTTGAGCCCGGCGCGCTGGGCAAAAACTTCGCGCGACGGACGCCAGACGACGGCGTAGTCGGCTTCAGCCGTGTCGCCAGGCAGCCATGTGCGGATTTGGGCGCCAGGCAGCGCGCGGGCGAGGGACTGCAGCCAGTCGGCAGTTTCTTCCGCGGCAGGCATGGAGAAAAGGATTTTCATGCGGGCAGGTTACGCGAGCGACGGAACGCGCAAGGGTGGACAATGCCCGTCATTCTACGTTCTCGGTGGCTGCCGCGATGCCGGGGAATGGCTTCAATCGTTGCGACATGCCTCTTTGCACGCGCCCGAGGCCGGCAGTTGC
>JAXDQB010000417.1:0-12079 GCA_034668065.1 Paraburkholderia sp. | reverse complement strand
GGGAGCAGCGGGAGCGGCCGGATCGAGCGGGCCGCTCGAGCCGGATCCGATGCGCTGGCTTGCCGTGTTCGGCGGCGCGACGAACGTCGCCTCGCTTGATGCAATCGCCCAAACGCGGCTGCGCGTGGTTGTGCGCGATCCGTCCTCCGTCGACAAGCAACGGCTTGCCTCGCTCGACGTCGCATGGGTCTCGGCCGACACCTTCCACATTGTCTGTGGGCCCTCGGCACAACGCTACGCGGCGCTGCTGGCCACGCGTCTTCCGAGAGCGGATGGAGCGTCGCCACAGCCGGTCTGATCCGTGGTGGCACCAAAAGCGGCGCTATGGCGCCGCTTTTTTGTTTACGTGTGCGGCTCGGCGTCTTCTGCGTTTGTTCGCTTCGCGCACGCCCGGCCGCGTTGCTCGCAGAACGGGTGAAAAAGGTGAAAAAAATCCCGCCTCTATTAAAGCGGCGGGATTGTTGTGCGGCAATGCGGCAACGCGGCCGTGCCGATCGATATCGGCGGCCAGCGTGCGCAAATGCAAATCAGGCGAAGGCGGCCAGCGCCCCGCGCATCTTTTTCATGGCGCTCGCTTCGATCTGGCGAATGCGTTCGGCCGAAACGCCGAATTCGTCAGCGAGTTCGTGCAGCGTCGAGCCGCCCGAGCCGTCGTCCGCCACGTGGAGCCAGCGGGCTTCGATGATGCGACGGCTGCGCGCGTCGAGCGAATCGAGCGCCTGAGCGATGCCGTCCGTGTGCAGTTTGTCGCGCTGCCGGGCAGACAGCACGGCCGTCGGCTCACTGTGCGCATCGGTCAGATAGGCGATCGGCGCATAGGACTCTTCTCCGTCCTCGACATGGCCTTCCAGCGCGACATCGCCGCCCGAGAGGCGCGTTTCCATTTCCGCCACCTCCTCGCGCTTCACGTTCAGCTCTTTGGCGAGGCCTTCGATCTCTTCGGGCGTGAACGCATGCAAATCCTGCTTGTGGCTGCGCAGGTTGAAAAACAGCTTGCGCTGGGCCTTGGTCGTGGCCACCTTCACCATCCGCCAGTTGCGCAGGATGTATTCGTGTATTTCAGCCTTGATCCAATGGATCGCGTACGACACCAGGCGCACGTTTTGATCGGGATCGAAACGCTTGACGGCTTTCATCAGACCGATATTGCCTTCCTGGATCAGGTCCGCATGCGGCAGACCGTAGCCGAGGTAGTTGCGCGCTATCGATACGACGAGCCGCAAATGCGACAGCACGAGGCGGCGCGCCGCCTCGAGGCTGTTGTGTTCACGGAATTCGGTGGCGAACTGGCGCTCTTGCGCTGCCGTCAGCATCGGAATGCGGTTGACGGCCTGGATGTAGGCGTCGATGTTGCCGAGCTGGCCCGGCAGCATTGAGGACGGCGCGAGCGTCAGAGCACCTGCCGAAGCGGCCTTGGCGGACGCCGGGGCGAGAGGGCTCGGGAGGGGCATTGCGTTGCTCACGAAAGAAAACTCCTTGGGATTGAGAGTACTGCTCAGTACAAATCCAACTTCACGGGGGATATTAGCACTCCCCGAAATCGACTGCTAAGTGTTCGAGTATGTAGTGTGGCCGAAGTTCCAATTATTTCTATCGAAACGCGTGGTCGATAGTGTTTGCCTGCAGATCGCAAAAGTAGTGCGGCTGCCGGCTCAAATGAGAGCTATCGCATGGGCGGGCGCACGCGGCGATCATGACCTTATGTTTCATATAAAACGGTGCCTGCTTGAAATCTCCACTACCGTAACAGTCCTGTTGCCCCGCGACTTGGCCCCGAAATCCGGTCCGGGAGGGATCAGCAGACTCTTCGGGAGCGTTCAGATGAACTCTAGGAAAGGGAGCCGGAGCCAATACACGGCGGTTGCCGGTGCGGCGGCCATTCTCCTGTTGTCTGCGGCATCGGCGGCGCGAGCCGATTCGCTCGGGTTACAACTGGCGGGCGGAGTGGCGCAACACAAGATTTACAAGGCCGATCTGGGGCTGGTGTGGGATCCTGGGATCAACTGGTGGGGAATCGGCGGCTGGCATTTCTCGCTGATCGGTGAAGCGCATGTCGCCTATTGGCATGCGAGCGAAGGCCCATCACGCAACGGCGTGTTTGAAGGTGGCGTGACGCCGGTGGTGCGCTTCATCAAGGAGACGGGGGCGGTGCGGCCCTACATCGAGGCCGGGGCGGGCATCCG
The DNA here is from genome assembly GCA_034668065.1 of Paraburkholderia sp. GTDB lineage: Bacteria > Pseudomonadota > Gammaproteobacteria > Burkholderiales > Burkholderiaceae > Trinickia. The sequence continues at coordinate 9,896 of JAXDQB010000417.1, read as the reverse complement.
TGGACTTTCGCAACATAGGATCAACGCCAACTACGACCTGTCGAGCGCATTCCAGTTCACCGAAGTGGTTGGCATAGGCGCCCAGCTTGGCAGCCACCAACAGTACGAGGTCGGTCTTCGCTTTCAGCATATTTCGAATGCCGGTATCAAAGAGCCGAATCCTGGTATAAATTTCAGCCAGCTATATCTGCAGTACAACTTCTGACGCGGATGCTCCTGCGGCATCTGTTGCGCATGGGAGCTGAGCAATGTCGGCAACGGTGATCGAAGCGATTCGCGTCCTGGAGCGAGATCGGTTCCGGGCGATGGTCGACGGCGATGTTCCACTGCTCAGCGAGTTGCTCTCGGAGAACGTGAGTTTCGTTCATACCAGCGGCAGGCGCGAGACGAAGCAGCAGTTTATCGACGCGATTTGCGCCGGCCATCGCCGCTACCGGCAGATTGAAGTGCAATCGCAGGAGATATTGACCGTCGGCAAGGAGACTTGCGTCGTCACCGGAAGCGCGCTGTTCGAACTCGAAGCGAACAATGGCGCACTGATCTATTCCATCGCTTATACGTCGATACAGGCGAAGGAGGACGGGCGGTGGCGGCTCATCGTATGGCACGCCACACGTTGTGCGCTCGAGTGAGCGCTCAGGTGCCCCCTAGACTCGCGTTTCCGCGCGAAGCGTCATTCGTACCTCTCGCGCGCTTGCCCGCTTCTGCCGTCGCCATCCATCGCCTCTTCAAATCAGGCCGCGGCCTGCCGCCCTTCGCTTGCCCATCGGAACCGGTTTACCGCGCTGATGAGCGCATCGGCCGCAGCTGTGATCGCATCGTCGTGCACGCCCACGCCGTAGCGCAGCGGCTCGTCGCCTACGCGACAGCTGACGAAGGCCGCCCAACCTCCGGAGGCTGTGCGCGTCGCCTCGTAAGAGCATACGTCGATGGCGCGTGGCGCGGCCGCGCTGAGCAAGCGAGCGAGCGCTTCCACGGCAGCTTGCGCGTCGGCTTCGCCCTGCGCGATGCGTGCCACCTCGCGCAAGTGCCAGCGCACAGTTGAGCCGGCCGTGCGCGCGGCCGGTCCCTGAACGCCGATGTACTCGCTCTCAAAACGTTTGCAGACCGCTTCGCCCGTCACCTCGGTCCCCGATTCATCGGCGATCTTTTGAACGGAATGGCTGAACTCGATCTGCAGCCGGCGCGGCGGCGCGAAGCCGAGGCCGCGCTCGAGCAAGTACGTCGCGCCGCCCTTGCCCGACTGGCCGTTCACGCGAATCACCGCGTCGTAGCTGCGGCCGAGATCCTTCGGGTCGACCGGGAGATAGGGCACTTCCCACGGCGCGTCGCTTGTCTGCTGCGCGAACCCCTTGCGAATGGCGTCCTGATGCGAACCGGAGAACGCGGTGAAAACGAGATCGCCCGCGTAAGGATGACGCGGGTGCACAGGAATCGCATTGCAACGCTCCACTACGCGCCGCACGGCATCGATATCGGAAAAATCGAGCCGCGGGTCGATGCCCTGCGTGTAGAGATTGAGCGCGAGCGTGACGAGATCGACGTTGCCGGTGCGCTCGCCGTTGCCGAACAGGCACCCTTCGATGCGATCGGCGCCCGCGAGCAGTGCGAGCTCCGCAGCCGCGACGGCGGTGCCGCGGTCGTTGTGCGGATGCACCGACAGCACGATGCTGTCGCGGTACGCGAGATTGCGGTCCATCCATTCGATCTGGTCGGCGAAGACGTTCGGCGTCGCGGCTTCGACGGTGGCGGGCAGGTTCACGATCATCTTGTGAACGCGCGTCGGGCGCCAGACTTGCGCCACAGCGTCGCAGACCTCGCGTGCGAACGCGAGCTCGGTCATGCTGAACGTCTCGGGTGAGTATTGGTAGGTCCAGTGCGTTTCGGGCCGACGCGCCGCCTCTTCCTTGATGAGGCGCGTGCCTTCGACTGCGAGCGCTTTGACGTCGTCTTTCGACGCATCGAAGACGATCCGTCTGAACGACGGACAAATCGCGTTGTAAAGGTGCACGATTGCGCGCGGGGAGTCATCGAGCGCTTCGAATGTGCGTGCGATGAGGTCCGCGCGCGACTGCACGAGCACTTCGATCGTCACGTCTTCGGGAATCTTCTGCTCGTCGATCAGCTTGCGCACGAAATCGAAGTCGGTCTGTGAGGCCGACGGAAAGCCGACTTCGATTTCCTTGAAGCCGATCGCGACAAGCATCTCGAAGAGTTCGAGCTTTTGCGCAATGCTCATCGGTTCGATCAGCGATTGATTGCCGTCGCGCAAGTCGGTACTCATCCAGACCGGCGCACGCTCGATTGTGCGGCTCGGCCATTTGCGCGAGGCAAGACGCACGGGTTGAAACGGTCGGTACTTCTCGGCAGGGTTGCGGAGCATGTTGAACCTCGTTCGTTAAGTCGTCCGTGAAAGCCGCGCACATCGAGCGGCCGGCCGATCGTGCCCGATCGTTGCGATATGCAATAGCGCCGGCGCTTTGATTCGTCCGAACGGTATTCGGCCGAATGCTGACGACTACGGTTTGTATATGGAACTGCGGTTTGGGGTGAAATGGACTGCAGGGAACTGCGGGAGGACCGCGCAACTGCACGCGGCACTACGCCTGGCTTACGCTAGTCGTAGCGATAGGAGCCGCGCTAGGCGGCCGGAAGTAATTCGGAGGGTGTTCGGAAAGGAACGCATGAGATGCACTGTATGTCAGCGTCGGCCGCGATGTCAACCGGACGCGGCGGCGCTTCCTGTGTCCGGCCCATCGGCTTGTCCCATCATCGCGCGCTTGACCTGGTTCGTACGATCTCGACGATCGACTCGATTTGGCGTGCGAGCGTCGGTGGCACGGGCGTGTGGCCGGCCAGCACGGACTCGATCCACGTGGCCGTCGCCGCCGCGTCGCGTGATTCGGGTAGTGCGACGGGCTCTGCTTCAGGCGATGACCGTTCGGCGTCTATGAGCGTTTGCGTAAGGCCGTCGTGCAGCCAGTCGATCTGGACCTGCCGGCGCGTATCGGCAACCGCCTCGCCTTCGGTGCCGCGCGCGAGCAGCGCACCGCCCGCCGCCGCGTCGGGGTGGCCGAGGAACAACGCGGCGAGGCTTTCGCGGTACTCCGGGTGCGTATAGTTGACGAGCCGCAGGCCGGCCGGCGCGAACGGCTGAAGGATCTTCACCAGCGTATGCGTGGAATTGCGCACGCCCATGATCCGGCGCAGCGCGAGCAGCCGCGCAAGCTTCGGTGCGAGCGCCTCGATTGGGGCAAACGCGAGGCGATGTTCGGCAAGGTTCGCCTCGATCCCGGCGTGCGAGGTAGCGGGCTCGATGCCGAGCCGCGCGAAGATCTCCGCGCTCGTCACGCGGCCTGGATCGGTCGTGACGCCGTGCACGAGCGTCGGAACACCTTCGCGTGCAAGCAGCAGCGCGAGCAGCGGCACGAGGTTCGGCTGTTTGCGGGCGCCGTTGTAGCTCGGAATCGCTACGGCGCGGCATGCGCCGGCGGGGATATGCACGGGTTCGAACGACGCCTGCGCGGCGGCGAGCATCGCGGCCAGCTCCATGGCGGTCTCGCCCTTCAAGCGGTAGGCGAGGAGCACCGCGCCAAGCTCGAGATCCGACACGCGGCCGTCGAGCATCGCGCTGTAAAGCGCATGCGTGTCCTCGGGAGACAAGGCCCGCGCTCCATTGGACCCGCGCCCGATTTCCTTGATGAAGCGGGCGCAGGCAAATGGCGCGGCGGGTGCGGTAACGAAAGGTTCTGTCATCGAAAGCAAACGGGGCGGCAATCGGCGCCCCTTGAGTACACTGGAAAAATCGAGTATCGCATGCGAGTGCGTCTGGCGAGACGCCCGGCGTCGGCATGGCCAGCGGCAGGGCCCGTCATGCGTTCGCTACGCTTGCCCGTGCCGCCGCGTTACACTCGGGCTTCAACTCGGGCTTCATTCGCGCCGCGGGGCTCTCGTCGGCGCTCTAACAAGTCTTCCAGGTACAAATACAAAGTGGAGAGAAGGGATGAACTACGCGTTTGCCCCGGCGCCCGCAGTCACGGTGCCGATAGCTGAAACCGCTGAAACCGCTGAAACCTCAGGAGCCGTCGGTGCGAGTCGGCATTTTCCGGTACGCCGAGTATATTGCGTCGGCCGTAACTACGAGGCGCATGCGCGCGAGATGGGACACGACCCGGACCGCGAACCGCCGTTCTTCTTCTCGAAGCCGGCCGATGCGCTCGTCTATGTCGCGCCCGGCGCGACGGGCGAGTTCCCGTATCCCTCGCTCACGAGCAACGTCCACTTCGAGATGGAACTCGTGGTCGCGATCGGCAAGGGCGGCATGGATATTCCGGTCGAGCGTGCGCATGAGCATGTCTACGGCTATGCGCTCGGCCTCGACATGACGCGCCGCGATCTGCAGGCGGAGGCCAAAAAACTGGGCCGCCCCTGGGAGACGGCCAAGGGTTTCGATCATTCGGCGCCGCTCGGCCCGATCCATCCCGCCGCCCAAATCGGCCATATCGAACACGGTGCGATCTGGCTCGAGGTCAATGGCGTCGAGAAGCAGCGCGCCGACATCTCACAGCTCATCTGGTCGACGCCCGAGACGATAGCTTACTTGTCGAGACTCTTTGAACTTCAGCCGGGCGATCTCATCTTCACGGGCACACCCGAAGGCGTCGGCGCCGTGGTGAAGGGCGATCTGATGACGGGGGGGATCGACGGGCTTGGCGAGTTCAGCGTACGAGTCGTTTGATCTCATTTAATCTCGGTTGATCGACCCACTGGGGGGCACATGAAGCTCTACAGTTACTTCCGCAGTTCGGCAGCGTACCGCGTACGCATTGCCCTGAATGTGAAGAATCTGTCTTACGCGTATCTGCCTGTGCACCTCTTACGCTCCGGCGGCGAGCAGCTGAAAGCGGAGTACCGCAAGCTCAATCCCGATGGACTCGTGCCGACGCTCGTCGACGGCGGCGCGGTCCTCCAGCAGTCGCTGGCGATCATCGAGTACCTTGAGGAAACACATCCGAATCCCCCGCTTCTGCCACGGGACCCGATCGATCGCGCGTATGTGAGGGCCATCGCATTGCAAATCGCCTGCGAAGTTCATCCGCTCGACAATCTGCGCGTGCTGAGGTATCTCGTGCACGAACTCGGTTTAAGCGAAGAGGCCAAGAACGGCTGGTACCGACATTGGATCGAGACAGCCTTCGAATCGCTTGAAATGCGGTTGTCCACCGACACTCGGGTGGGCAAACTCGTGTTCGGCGATGAGCCGACACTCGCCGATCTTTGCCTCGTGCCGCAGGTCTTCAACGCGCAGCGCTTCAAGATCGATACGCAGCGTTTTCCGACGATTCATCGTCTCTACGATCACGCGTGCGGGCTCGATGCGTTCGCACGCGCAGCGCCGGGGGCGCAGCCCGACGCCGAGTAAGGGCGGCTGAAGTCGGCTGAAGTCGGATCAGCCGAGCAAGGCGTCGGCGAACTCTTCAGCGCTAAATGGCTGGAGATCTTCGACCTTCTCGCCGATACCGATGAAGTAGACCGGCACAGGCCGCTGGCGCGCGATGGCTGCGAGAATGCCGCCCTTCGCCGTGCCGTCGAGTTTCGTGACGATGAGACCCGTCAGAGAGAGGGCATCGTCGAATGCCTTCACTTGCGCGAGCGCGTTTTGGCCGGTGTTCGCATCGATGACGAGCAGCACTTCATGCGGCGCGCCTTCGAGCGCTTTGCCTATCACGCGCTTCACCTTGCGCAGCTCTTCCATGAGATGCAATTGCGTGGGCAGACGGCCGGCCGTGTCGGCCATCACCACGTCGAGTTTGCGCGCGCGAGCGGCGCTCACCGCGTCGAAGATGACCGCGGCCGGGTCGCCGTTTTCCTGCGAGACCACCGTGACGTTGTTGCGCTCTCCCCAGATCGCCAACTGCTCGCGCGCAGCCGCGCGGAACGTGTCGCCGGCGGCCAGCAGGACCGACTGCTCGAAACTCTGAAGGTGCTTCGCAAGTTTGCCGATGCTCGTCGTCTTGCCTGCGCCGTTGACGCCCGCGATCATCATGACCATCGGTTGTGCGCGGCCGAGCATGAGCGATTTTTCGAGCGGCTTCAACAGATCGACGAGCAGGGTTCGTAATGCCGCCTTCACCTGTTGCGGATCGGTCAGCCGCTCGGCGCGAACCTTCTCGTGCAGCGCGCCAAGCAAATAGTCGGTCGCCTCGACGCCCGCATCGGACATCAAGAGTGCCGTTTCCAATTCCTCATAGAGCGCATCGTCGATCTTCGTGCCGATGAAGATGCCGCTCAGGCCGGCGCTCGTCTTCGCCAAGCCGGATCTCAGCCGTGCGAGCCACGACTGCTTGGCGGCCGGCTCGGGGGGCGGCGGCGGCACGATTTCGACCGTGTCGGTGAGGGCGTCCTTGGCCGGTTCCACAAATTGGTCGGAGGGCGCGTGCGCCACCCCAGCTGCGACAGTCGCGGGTAAGGGGATGGGGACGGCCGAGCGGGGCGCTTCGATTGGGTAGGGTGCATCGGGGGAGCGGCGGCCCTGGGTGGCCTCAGATGCATCGTCAGTAACGCGTTCGGCCGGCGACCCCGATCGGCGCGAGTGAGTGGGGACCTGGGTGGGGACCTGAGCGGGTGACGCAGTGCTGGACGCTGGGGACGAAGTCGGCGCGGCCTCGGCCGGAAGATCATTCGTCTCCTGGACGGTTTCGGGCGTCTTCGAGCCTTTGAATCGTTTGAAAAAGCTGAACATGATATGGGGCGATGGATTTCGCGCGGCGAGGCCGTGGAGCCGGCACACGCTAGCGCGCAGCCGGATGCCGCGATTATTCGGCGACGATGCGGCGACGGCGTGCGGCCCGCGATGCGCGGGAGAAGGCGGCTATTTTATCAGGGGCGCCAGGCGCGCAGCGGTGGTGCAGCGAGGCGTGCGCGCATGTGTGGTACCGTTGACCGTCGGTGCCGCTTGCCGCAGGGCTACCAGTGCCCGCGCGGACGTTGCCGGCTTCCTTTGGGCCTTTCCACTTCTTTCGCATGCGCCGCTCCTCGTCTTCGTCGTCTACCCCGTCACGTTCGCGCGAAGCGCCTTCGGCCGCCCCGCGCGCCGCTGCCTCGTCCTCCCGCGGCGGCAAGCCGCACACCGTGCGCATCATCGGTGGGGATTGGAAGCGCACGCCGCTGCCAGTGCTCGATCTCGAGGGCCTGCGCCCGACGCCTGACCGCGTGCGGGAAACGCTCTTCAATTGGCTTGGGCAACGGCTCGACGGCCAGCGCTGCCTCGATCTTTTCGCGGGAAGCGGCGCACTTGGCTTTGAGGCGGCCTCGCGGGGCGCGGCGCGCGTCGTCATGGTCGAGCGCAGCGCACGTGCGGCACGCCAATTGCGCGAGAACCAGGAGCGGCTGTCGGCGCGTACCGTCGAAGTCGCCGAGGCCGACGGGTTGCGGCTTGCGGCCGGTCTCGCTCCAGGTACGTTCGATGTCGTCTTTCTGGACCCGCCGTTCGACAGCGGGATACTCCCCCGCGTGCTTGCGCTTGCAATGCCGCTCGTCAGTGCGCAAGGGTTTCTTTATGTGGAGTCGGCCGAGCCGATTGAAGAGGATGCCCCCGCGCTTGCCGGTTGGGCGATCGTTCGTAGCAGCAAGGCTGGCGCAGTCCACTATCATTTGCTGCAACGCGAAAATGATGAATAATGCGCGTTTCCCAAGCGATGCCCGGTGCACGACATATCCGCCCGTCGGGGCCGACGGCGACTTGTTGACGCAGGCCTCGCGTCGAGGATGAACGATAGGAGGAGATGCCCATGGTAGTCGCCGTGTACCCGGGTACGTTCGACCCGCTCACACGGGGTCATGAAGACCTTGTGCGCCGCGCGTCGAGCATATTCGACACCCTTGTGGTTGGCGTCGCCGATAGCCGCAGCAAGAAGCCGTTTTTCAGTTTGCAAGAGCGTCTCGACATTGCCGACGAAGTCTTGGGACATTACTCGAACGTGCGGGTGATGAGCTTTCAGGGCCTACTGAAAGACTTCGTGCGTACGCACAAGGCGCGCGTGATCGTGCGAGGACTGCGGGCGGTTTCCGATTTCGAGTATGAATTTCAGATGGCGGGGATGAACCGCTATCTGCTGCCCGACGTCGAGACGATGTTCATGACGCCGTCGGACCAGTATCAATTCATTTCGGGCACGATCGTGCGCGAGATAGCGCAGCTTGGCGGCGACGTCAGCAAGTTTGTGTTTCCGTCGGTTGAGAAGTGGCTGAAGGACAAAGTTGCCGCGATGGAGCAGGATTCGGGGGCGCAGACGTAAGCGCGGCGCGTTCTCGTGGTTGATGGTGCGGCAGCCATGCTGGTAAAACGTATAGGCTGATTCAATCGGGCTTCCCACTATCCTATTTGTAGCATCTGAGTCGTCCCCCCAGGGATGAGGTGCTGCTGCCCGTAATCGAACCCCCTTCGGGATGGCATTTCGGTGGGGTGGGATGTCCCCTCGGAGGATTCGGCCTTGGTGCAAAGTTTTGCGTTCCAGCAAAGCCCTCGCCCGGTCATGCGTTCACTGACTGGGGAACGCAGCAATCCCGAGGCTCGATCCAGTTCGGCGTCCCGTCGATCGTCTGAATCGGGCTCAGCGTCTGGTGTAGTGTCTGTATCGACCTCTTTATTCACTCGAGCGTCTAAATCGAGCTCAGCGTCATCCCATCAAGTGTTCGAATCGAGTTCGGCGTTTTTTCGTGCGTTGGATTCGAATTCAGTGTTGAGTCGAGCGTCGGGCAGTGATGAGCACGATGATCTAAACGCGCTCATTTCGAGCGATTATCTCCGTCTTGCTCGATTGCCGTTCGTGCGACGCTTCTTCGTGAACTCGCTAACGGAAGGGGGCGTGCTGGAGCGCGTTGGCGATGCAGACAAGCTTGCGCACGCGCGCGGGTTTCGTGTCCTTCCGCTGTCGTCCAGGCGCCTTAACGACCGTTACTCGATCGATGACAAGAGCGTAGCCTCCGCACTCGTCGGTTACAAGAAAATAGCCGGTGAGATAGAGAAGGAATTCGGCGACAAAAAACGGGAGTTGGACGAAAAGATTGAGGCGATAGAGGAGCTCGATCGTGCCGGTGAATGGTCGGAAGATGGGAAGCGGCTTGACCATTATTATGATGAAATGGCGAAATTTGAACCGCTGATAGAAAATATTCAGCAGTCAAAGAGCCTATCTGAAGCGACCCGCCGTACAGTGGAGGATACGGGGCGAGATCGGCGAATCTTTGTGATGGTCAACAAGAGAGATAAGCTCGATAAGAGGTCCGGATCGGCCCCCATATACGGCGTGGCGACTATCCAAGTTCATGAGGGGACGGCGATTCTTGAATCGCTAGTCGCTCATCCGCTGACGCAGGTCGATGACGAACTAGGGAACGTGGTAAGGGGAAGGCTTTCCGATGATCGCGACGCAGCGGGAGTGATGCCCGCAGGCCGCAATTTTCGCTTGAAACATGTTGGCCTTACCCTCACGGCTCACTCATTGGGTCGGGTTCTACGCAAGGACAAGCCGGAGAGGGTTTTCGCAAATCCGATCAATCAACGAAGCGTCAGCATTGGTGCGCGGTTGAGTAGGCGGATGGAGAACCCACCCCGTTGGCTGTCACGGCTTTCGCGATTCACCCGTTGGCTACCAGGGATTGCCCAAGCGTCTTCGGATAGCGCTTCACGCGAGAGTTGATGGATGGGGCCCGTGCCGAAACTCGTGTGTTGAAGCGTCGTGTCGCCCTAATCGCAAGGGTTTCCCTGCGCAGTACAAATCGTTCGCAACAAAGGCAACGTGGAACTGCCCGGACGCGACAATGAGACAGGGGTTGCGATTGGGATGAGGCGTTTTTTTTAGTCGAGCCACGAAAGTTGTCCGTTCGCGCTGAAA
>JAXDQB010000416.1:0-2804 GCA_034668065.1 Paraburkholderia sp. | reverse complement strand
GATCATGACCGGGATGCCGGCCGCGCTCATGGCCGGCACGTCCACCGCGTCGTAGCCGACGCCGATCCGCGACACCACCTGCAGGCCGTTGGCGGCCGCGAGTTCGGCGCGACCGAAGGCGGTCAGGCCGAGGATCACGCCATGCACGGCCGGCTGTGCGGCCAGCAAGGCGCGAAACTCGTCTTGCCCGATCGTGTTGGCGAACTCGATCACTTCGACATCCTCGCGAGCGACGAGGATGTCCTTACCCGTCTGGCCGAGAATGTGCGCGACCAGCAGCCGTTTCTTGCCGCCTTCAGCGTTTGCCTGGAAAGCCGTCATGCCGTCACCTCCTCTTCCTGCGTGGCGAAGAATCCGCCGTCGTTGATGCCGATCCGGTGCATGACGCGTTCCGTCTCGCGCGGCAGATCGGTCGCGCAGTGGATCACCGAGCGGTTATCCCAGATCAGCAGATCGTTCGCTTCCCAGTGGTAGGCAAAGATATGCTTGGGCTGCAGCACGTGCGCGAAGATCTCGTCGAGCAACGCGCGACTGTCTTCGTCCGAATACCCCTCGATATGCGTCGTGTAGCCGGGGCTCAAGTAGAGCGTTTCGCGGCCCGTGTAGCGATGACGCACGATGGTCGGATGAGAGACGGCCGGGAACGTCGTGGCGAGGCGCTGGAAGATCTCCTGCACTGATTCACCGAGATCGCTCTGCTTGACCTTGTAGGTCCAGCGCACGTCGTGCTTCGCCCGACGACCGTCAATGCGCTCCCGCAGGCGCGCCGGCAGCGTGCGCAGCGCCTCCTGCATGTCGACGAACAGCGTGTCGCCCTGGCCCTCGCCGTCCGGCACGCGCTGCGCGTGCAGGAAAGTGAGCGGCAGCGGTTCGGTCAGATACGAGGAATCGCTGTGCCACATGTTGCCAAGCTTGCGTGCGCCTACCGATTGCCCGGTGGCACCCCCGTTCCGGTTGTCGAGCACGAGGATGTTCGGGTAGTCGGGGTCGTGATAGTTCTTGAGCCGGAACTGTTCGGGTTCGCCGAAGTGCCGGCCGAAACCAAGATACGAGTCGCGACTCATCGGCTGATTCTTCAGCGCGACGACCTTGCGCGAATACGTCAGCTCGCGGATCTCGGCGATTTCGCGGTCCGTCGCCGCGGCGATGTCGAAATCGACGATCTCCGTCGCGAACGATTGACCCAGATCGATCTGTTTCATGTGAGTGCTCCGAAACGGACCGCGTCAGACGAGCGCCGGTGCGGCTTCGCCCGAATCCGCAATGGACACGCCGTTGGTCTCCACCGCCCCCCCGCTTTCGGCCGCGCGCAGCAGGGCGGACAGCTCGCGGATGTCGTCCGGATCGTGTGCGGCTGTGACAGCCATGCGCAGCGCAGCCTCCCCGCGCGGTACGGTCGGGAAGAACACCACCGACGCGTAGTGGCCGCGTTCGAGCAGATATTCGCCCGTTGCGATCGCACGCTCCTCGTTGCCGATGCGGTAGATGCGGATCGGCAGCTGGCTGCCGATCGTCTCGGTCGGGATCACGTGGTCGAATAGCGCCAAGTTCTGCTGCAGGGAACGTTGCAGCATGCCGAGTTCCTCGCTCATGTGGATCTCGGCCGAGGCCAGCGCCGCGCCCACCGAAGCCATGCTCGGCGCGCATGAGAAACCGTAGGTTGGCGCATAACGGCGCACCGCGTTTTCGATGTCGCGCGAGCCGAGCATCAGCATGCCGCCTGCCGCGCCGTAGCCCTTGCCGAGCGAGGCTGCGACGATCGTGCGGTGATCGAGTCCGCTCAGTTGCGAGCGCACGAAACCTTCGCCGCGTTTGCCGACGACCGAGATGCCGTGTGCGTCGTCGAGATAGACAAACAAGCCGTACTTCTCCTGCAGCGCGCGCAGTTCGCGCACGGGTGCCGCGCCACCCATCGAGTAGGCGCCGTCGCCGACATAGGCGACCAGCGGATAGCTCTGGCACAGACGCTCGAGCTGTTCGAGATCGTTGTGCTCGATCACGATCACATCGGTTTCATCACGCAGCACGGGGATGTGATATTGCAGCGTGACGTGGGCGAAGCGGTCGAACACGATCAGCGGCTTGACGCCACCCGTGAACAGGCCCGCCGCGAGCAGCGGCAGCGCGCCCATATTTGCAGCTGCAACAGTCGGAAACACGACCACGCCGTTGACCTGGAACAGGTTCGACAGCGTGCTTTCCAGACGGGCCAGCGGTTCTGCCGACAGGCGCGTGCGCGCCACCGAGAAGTGCACCGACTTGATCTCGTCGGTCGCGGCCCGAGCGGCGGCGAGCACGCGCGGATGGCTGTCGAGGTTCAGATAGCCGCAACGTGTGTAGTCGACCACCTGCTGCCCGGTGGTCGCGATTTCGATGCGACGATAATCGCCCACGCGGCAGGATACGCCCATCAATCCTTTCTCATATGCCGCATTGAAATGAGGGCCGCTAATTTCTGCCATTCTTGCTGCATTACGTGCCCTCGGTTTAGCCAACGCACCGATGTCAACATTGTTGAGATTATTCATTGGTATATCCGTCGGTTTAATATGCTGCTTACTGTGGGATTTGCGGCAGGGATACGGCGCGAAGCATCGCAAGAATCCGGCTTCTCGCCAAATGACATCTTGCGTGCTACCATATGAGAAATTGTCATGGGAGCGCGCGGGTTCGATGATTTAATCATCCGGGTGACATATTTCCTGCCGGAAAGCTTTGAAATGCCCGCGGCCGGTTAATAGCGTTCGAATCGCCGCCGCTGAAACTCTGTTCTTTACCGCTATCCAGTAAGGGCGCGACGCAAT
>JAXDQB010000415.1:0-5989 GCA_034668065.1 Paraburkholderia sp. | reverse complement strand
CGGCTTGAAATACGGCGTGGTCTGGAATTTGACGCCGTGGCGCAGATGAAATGTGTAGCTCTTGCCGTCGGGCGAAACCTCCCAGCTTTGCGCGAGGCCTGCCTCGACCTGGGTGCCGCCGCGCCTGAATTCGACAAGCCGGTTGAAGACGGTGAACGTATTGGCCGTGAAATCGGTGCCGGTTGTGTACTGCGCCGGATCGAAGCCGGCCGGACTGCCCTCGGAGCAATAGACGAGCGTCTTATTCGGAATTGCCGCCGCGTGCGACATCGGCGCCGCAGCGAGCGTAATCATTACGGCTGCGGACGCGAAAGCGGTGACCCGCGCGGCGCGCAACAGTCGGTTACCTTTCATGCTCCCTCCAGATCGTAATCCGGCCGCGCCGGCGTACGCGGATCTTACTGACCTTTAATTAGCCGAACAAGCGGTCGAAAATAGACGAGATCCAATGAATCTGAACGTAATCGACGTAACTGTTACAAGGGCCGCGACAGGTATGCACGCACTCTCTGCGTATGCGGCCCGCCGCCACGCGTTTAGCATAGGCTTGCACGCCGCTGCGCGAGGTGTTCGATTACCGTGGGTGTGGCCGATCACGCCGCAAGAACGCATGGAGGGGAGCCAAGGAACGCGGGGCGCTCTTCGCGCTTGGCCCCCGCGTACTTGATTGAGTTGAAGTTGAAATGCGCGGGTGACTCGACTTGCCTTAGTTGCCGCGGCCGTATCCGAGCTGCTCGCAGATTGCCTTCGACGCCGCGGCCGCATTGAGCGTATAGAAGTGCAGCCCCGGCACACCCTCTTTCATGAGCCGCGCGCAAAGCTGGGTGACGACCTCGAGCCCGAACGCGCGGATCGCCTCGCGATCATCGCCGAAGCTCTCCAGGCGGCGTGCGATCCAGCGCGGCACTTCGGCGCCGCACATTTCGGAAAAGCGCATGAGCTGCGCGTAGTTCGTGATCGGCATGATGCCGGGCACGATCGGCACGTCGACTCCGAGCTTGCGCACGTCCTCGACGAAACGGAAATACGCGTCGGCGTTGTAGAAATACTGCGTGATGGCCGAATTGGCGCCCGCCTTCACCTTGCGGACGAAATTCTCGAGATCGTGGCGCGGCGAGCGCGACTGCGGATGGTATTCCGGATACCCGGCCACCTCGATCCAGAACCAGTCGCCGTGTTCGGCGCGAATGAAAGAGACCAGTTCGGACGCATAACGGAACTCGCCGATTTCACCCATGCCCGAGGGCAGGTCGCCGCGCAGCGCCACGATATGACGAATGCCGCTGGCGCGGTAGCGTTCGAGAATCGCACGCAGATTGTCTTTGGACGAGCCGATACAAGACAAATGCGGCGCGGCCTCCAGGCCGTCCTTTGCCATCTCGAGGACGGTATCGAGCGTGCCCTGCTGCGTCGAGCCTCCCGCGCCAAACGTGACGGAGACGAACTTCGGCTTAAGCAGAGCGAGTTGCGTGCGCGTAACGCGCAGTTTCTCGACGCCCTCGGGCGTCTTCGGCGGAAAGAATTCGAAGGAAATTTCGATGGGATTCATGATGCGACGAGAAAGCAGCCGTCAGCCGAGGCTACGGTTGCCGAAGATGAGCGCCGAGAGCAGCCATGACACGATGCTGTAGAGAATCGAGCCGAAAAACGCCGACCAGAATCCCGACACTTCGAAGCCTTTCAATAACGACGCCGCGAGCCAGAAGCAGAGCGCGTTCACGACAAGGATGAATACGCCGAGCGTGACGATCGTCACAGGCAGCGTCAGCAAGAGCAGCACCGGCCGGATCACTGCATTGATGAGGCCCAGCACGAGCGCCACGATGAGCGCTGTGCCGAAGCTGCGGATGTGGATAGACGGCACCAGGTACGTGATGATCAGCAACGCAAGCGCGTTGATCACCCAGGTCAACAGCACGGTCATGTAAGGCTCCTATGGTTCTTGCAACGGGGTGCCGGCCGGCGCCCAATGCCCACTCGCGAGACTTTCGCCCCGCAAGGACGTTTGGGCGCCTGAGCCGGCGAGGGTTCGTGGCAAAGGATGCCACGAACCGAAGCCCCCTTGCTTCGCACGCCTGTCTTGCGCCGATCAGTAGCGGTAATGATTCGGCTTGAACGGCCCGTTCCGGTCAACGCCGATATAGCCTGCCTGCTCGGCCGTCAGTTCAGTCAAGTGCACCCCGATGCGCGCGAGGTGCAGGCGCGCGACCTTCTCGTCCAGGTGCTTCGGCAGCACGTAGACCTTGTTTTCGTACTGGCTGCCGCGCGTGAAGAGCTCGATTTGCGCGAGCGTCTGATTGGCGAACGAGTTCGACATCACGAACGAGGGGTGACCCGTCGCGCAGCCCAGGTTCACGAGGCGGCCTTCGGCGAGCAGGATGACGCGCTTGCCGTCCGGGAACACGATGTGATCGACTTGCGGCTTGATGTTCTCCCACGTGTACTGGCGCGTCGAAGCAATGTCGATCTCCGAATCGAAATGCCCGATGTTGCAGACGATCGCGTTGTGGCGCATCGCTTTCATGTGATCGTGCGTGATCACGTGGTAGTTGCCGGTGGCCGTGACGAAGATGTCGGCCTTGTCGGCGGCATACTCCATCGTTACCACCCGGTAGCCTTCCATCGCCGCCTGCAGCGCGCAGATAGGATCGATTTCGGTGACCCACACCGTCGCGCCGAGCCCGCGCAGCGACTGCGCGCAGCCCTTGCCCACGTCGCCGTAGCCGGCCACGACGGCGACTTTGCCCGCAATCATCACGTCGGTTGCGCGCTTGATGCCGTCAACGAGCGACTCGCGGCAGCCGTAAAGGTTGTCGAACTTGGATTTCGTCACCGAATCGTTGACGTTGATGGCCGGGAATGGCAGGCGGCCGTCCTTTTCCATCTGATAGAGGCGATGCACGCCCGTCGTCGTTTCCTCGGTCACGCCGCGGATCTGCGCGAGACGCGTCGAGTACCACGTGGAATCGAGCGAGAGGTGATGCTCGATCGCCTTGTAGAGCGCGACTTCCTCCTCGTTCGCCGGCTTCGCGATCACGCTGCGATCCTTTTCGGCCTTCGAGCCGAGGATTAGCAGCAGCGTCGCATCGCCGCCGTCGTCGAGAATCATGTTGGCGAACTCGCCGTTCGGCCATTCGAAGATGCGGTGCGTAAATTCCCAGTACTCGTCGAGCGATTCGCCCTTGAACGCGAAGACGGGTGTGCCGGTCTTTGCGATCGCGGCGGCGGCGTGATCCTGCGTAGAGAAGATGTTGCACGAGGCCCAGCGTACTTCGGCGCCGAGCGCCTGGAGCGTCTCGATCAGCACGGCCGTCTGGATCGTCATGTGCAGCGAGCCGGCGATGCGCGCGCCCTTGAGCGGCTGCGAAGCCTTGTATTCGTCGCGGATCTGCATGAGACCGGGCATTTCGGTCTCGGCGATGTTCAGTTCCTTGCGGCCCCAGTCGGCCAGCGTCAGATCAGCGACGACGAAATCTTGCGACTGCTTGGATTCGATAACTGCGGCGTTCATCACGCCCTCCTTTCTAATGAGTTCTAGAAAATAGACGTGAGCGCCGTTCGATGGACGCGCTGCGCTTCTAATACGCTTGCCGCGCGGTCCGATTGAAGTTCCCGAGCCTGGCGGAGGTGATCCGTCGCAACGCTCCTCGAAAACGGGAGGCATTGTAGCAAAAATGCACGCGGCCGGACGTTATTGGCACCCTGTGCTGCATGTCGGACGAACAGCTCCTGCCCTGAACTTCTCGCAGTTGCCTAACGAGGCGTGCGCCCCCACGCCCGTGAAGATGGATTTAGGTTCGCCTATATCGGAACCCTTCGAAAGCGGGCCTGATAACGACGACATGTGAACGCGCGCTTCAACAGCACTTATAATGACTCTTAACTACGTTTTTCGCACATAAACGTCATAAAAATGCTTTTTAGTCTCGCAACCCCTCAGGAAATCGCGGGCGAGTTCGGGCAGCGTCTGCGAACGCGCCGCTTGTCCCTGAACCTGTCCCAGGCGGACACGGCCGCGCGGGCCGGGGTCTCCCTTGGGGCGCTGCGCAACCTCGAGCGGACCGGGCTGGTCACCGTCGAGGTTCTATTGCGCGTGGCCGGCACGCTGGAGCTGCTCCAGCAGCTCGAGCCGGTGTTCGTCACCCGCACGGTCAGCATCGAGCAGATGGAGGCCGCCAGCCGCTCGCGCCGCCGCGCCCGTCGCAAAAAGGACGCCACATGAAGAAAATCACCGTGGTCTACGCCGGCTGGGGCGAACGGTTCCCGCTGGCGCAGCTGGCCGACGACGGCCGCAACTTGCTGTTCCAGTACACGCCGACGGCGCTCGCGCGTGGGCTTGAACTCTCTGCCTACCACCTGAAGCTGTCGCGCGACGCTTACGGCGATTTTCCGATACACCAGCATCGCCTACCTGGCCTCGTCAGCGACGCCCTGCCGGACGGCTGGGGCATGCTGCTGATGGACCGTCTCTGGCGCAAGAGCGGTATCGATATCGCCACGGTCTCGCCTCTCGACCGCTTGGCCTTCATCGGGGAAGATGCGATGGGTGCGCTGCTGTTCGAGCCGCCAGCCTCACAGCATCTCGAAAAACACGACGTGGAACTACTCGGCATCGCCAGGAGCGTGCGCAACGTCCTCTCGGGAAACAGCGAGGACATGCTTCGCGAGTTGGCGCTGTTGGGCGGTTCTCCGCACGGTGCCCGCCCCAAGGTCCGCCTGAATCTCGATCCAGCCACAGGCGCCGCGTCGACTGCGGAAGATGCGCCCGGCACGCCGTGGCTAATCAAGTTCCCTGGACAGGGCGAGCACCCTGAGGTCTGCGCGATCGAATACGTCTATGCGGAGATGGCCCGCCAAGCGGGAATTCCCATGCCCGCGACGCACTTCTTCGCCCTCGCCGATGACGTGACCGCGTTCGGCATCGAACGGTTCGACCGAGCGGACGGGATGCGGGTGCCGGTACATACGGCTTCCGGATTGGCGCACGCCGACTTCCGGCATCCAACACTCGACTACCTGTCAGTGCTCAGACTCACCCGTTTTCTGAGCGCAGACGAGCGCGAGGTACTCGAGATGTACCGGCGATGCGTGTTTAACGTGGTCTTTTACAACCGGGACGACCACTCGAAGAACCTATCGTTCCTGATGCGAAAAAGCGGCTGGTGGGGTGTTGCGCCCGGATACGACCTTACCTTCAACGAGGGGCCTGGCGGCTATCACCAGATGGATGTCTGTGGAGAAGCGATGCGGATCGAGCGCGCTCACCTGCTCGATCTGGCGTCGAAGGCGGGGATCAAAAAAAGCGCTGCGGTACCGGTCATCGATCAGGTGTGCGAGGCCGCAGAGCGCTTCCCGACAGCGGCTCGCAACATGCCCATCCGTGTCTCGACCTGGAGCCACATTTCCGAGAGAGTCGAGCGAGCGCGCAAGCTTGTCGGCATGCGCACGTAATTGATTCCCTGCTCGGCGGCAAGCGGCACAGGATGCATCGGGTATGACACCCGGGGCAATGACGACGGAAACGCGAAACCGGCCGAATTGCAGAATTCGCGCCGCCATTAATTGGATGACTTAGACTCACTGAGTTCATTCCAAAATGGAACACCGGAGCCGCTCATGGAACTGCGTGCGTTGCGCTATTTCGTCGAAGTTGTCCGCCAGCAGAGTTTTACGCTCGCGGCCGAGCGGCTTTTCGTGACGCAGCCGACGATCAGCAAGATGGTGAAGGCGCTGGAAGAAGAGATCGGGGCGCCGCTGCTGCTGCGCGAAGGCCGCCAGATGGTGCTGACTGACGAGGGGCGCATTGTTTTTCAGCGAGGCCAGGAGGTGCTCGCTTCCCATGCGCAGTTGCGAGCGGAGCTCGATGACTTAAGCACGCTCGGGCGCGGCGAGTTGACCATCGGCACGCCGCCGATGGGCGGTTCGCTTTTCACGCCGGCCATTGCCGAGTTCAAGCGGCGTTATCCGAAAATCGAGCTGAAGCTCTTCG
>JAXDQB010000414.1:0-3104 GCA_034668065.1 Paraburkholderia sp. | reverse complement strand
CTGGTGAAGGAGGTCAACGACGGTTCGGCATCGGTGCAGGTGCCGGATATCAACGCGAGCCTGCAGGCCGTGCGCAACACAAATAGCAGCGGGGGGTGACGATGGCGCTCAGGGGACTCTTGTGGCTCGCCTTATTGTTCGCGCTCGCGGCTGGGCTCGCGACGGTGGGGCGCTTCGATGCCGGGCAGGTGCTGATCGTCTATCCGCCGTACCGCGTCGACATTTCGCTGAATCTCTTTGTCGTCGCCCTCCTGGCGTTCTTTGTCGTCCTGTATGCGATTGCGCGCATCTTCCGAAACGTCTGGAGGATGCCACAACGCGTTGCCGCCTATCGCGCGCGTTCCCGTGAGGCCAAGGCCCATGGTGCGTTGCGCGAGACGATCGGCAATCTCTACGCGGGCCGCTTTTCTCGTGCCGAGAAGGCCGCGCGGGCAGCGCTCACCAACAAGGCGAACAAGGGCCCGGCGAGCCTCATGGCTGCGGTTGCCGCGCATCGGATGCGAGAGTACATGCGCCGTGACGAGTGGCTTGCGGCGATCGATGCCCCTGACTGGCAAGATGCGCGGCTGATGGCAAGCGCCGACATGCGCGTCGACGGGCGCGATGCCGAAGGTGCGCTCGCTGCGCTGACCGAGATGCAATCGCAGGGCGCACGGCGCATTCATGCGCAGCAGATCGCGTTACGTGCGCATCAGCAGCTGAAAAACTGGAGCGAGGTGCTCAAGCTCGTGAAGTCGCTCGAAAAGCGCGAGGCGATCCATCCGGCAGTCGCGCTCCGGCTACGCCAGCAAGCTGCCGAGAATTTGCTGCGCGACCGGCGCCATGATGCGGACGCGCTGCTCGACATCTGGGAGTCACTCGCTGCGGCGGAACGGCAGTCGCCACGGCTTGCCGATCTGGCGGCCGAGCTTCTCGTCGCCTTGAACCGGCAGGGCGAGGCACGCAAAATCGTTGAAGAGGCGCTGCTCCACAATTGGGACGCGCGACTCTTGCGCCGCTATCCGGACACGTCGGCCGGCGATGCGCTGCCGCTCATCCAGAAGGCCGAGGCGTGGCACAAGAATCGCCCGGAAGACGCCGATCTGCTTTTCGCGCTCGGCCGTCTTTGCCTCAAGCAGCAGCTTTGGGGCAAGGCGCAGTCGTTCCTCGAACGGGCGCTTCGGCTCTCGGATAGCGAGGCACTCACCATCCGCGCGCACCGTTCGCTCGCGCAGCTTTTCGAGGAGCTCGGCGATACCAGCCGCGCACTTGAGCACTACCGTGCAAGCGCGCTTGCGATGAACGTCGCTTGAGAGATGAAGCGGCCTGATGGCGGTTGCGCTCTTGCTGAGGAGCGGCGTAACGGTCCGTGACGAACCCCGCCTCGTCCGAACCGAGCGCGGATGCGGGGGCGGCAATGGCGGACAAAGCGCCTGGCATGCTCGGCTATAATGGCGGGCAACGCTTTTCCCCGGGCCGCCGCGCGCTCGGCGGCCCGTCGCCACCATTCAGTCGCACTGTTTTCATCATCCGTCGAGAGAACGTCATGAGCTTCAATCATGTCCCCGCGGGCAAGGATCTGCCGCACGACTTTAACGTCATCATCGAAATTCCCGCGCAAAGCGATCCAGTGAAGTACGAAGCCGACAAGGAGTTAGGCCTGCTTGTAGTTGATCGCTTCATTGGCACCGGCATGCGCTATCCGGTGAATTACGGCTACATTCCACAGACGCTTTCGGGCGACGGCGATCCCGTCGATGTCCTCGTCATCACGCCGTTTCCGCTGATTCCCGGATGCGTCGTGCGTTCGCGCGCGCTCGGCATGCTGCAGATGACTGACGAATCGGGCGTCGACGCGAAACTCGTCGCGGTGCCGCATGACAAGCTGTGTCCGATGACGGCCCACATGAAGTCGATCGATGACGTACCGGGCTACCTGAAGGACCAGATCAAGCATTTCTTCGAGCAGTACAAGGCGCTCGAGAAGGGCAAGTGGGTGAAGGTCGAGGGCTGGGCCGGCATGGATGCCGCGCATAAGGAAATCAACGAAGGCATCGCGAACTTCAAGAAGTAATCCCGATCGGCGTACAGGGCGGGCGCTGCGCCAGCAGGCTCGCCGGCCGAATCGACCATCGTTTTACCCCCTCCGAGCGATCCCCGTCCTACTCGTCCTTTCGAGAGCCGGGCAGTCAGCGCTGCTGCGTTACCTTCACATTCCCCCAAACCTGGCTTGGCGAGCGTCATGGCATTGCCACAACCCGGCCGCGGCTCTACCGCTTGCGTGCCGCGAGCGGAAAGCCACGCCCGGTGGTTTCGCGCCATCCCCGCTTCTGCCGAAACTTGGTTGTAGCGCATTAACTGACGCTTAAAAACAACAGGTTTATTTCAAAAAATTACTCTGATGCCCCGTTTTGGAGCGCGAAAGAGCAGGCCGTTCCACGGGGGCGACCTTCACCGATAGATGACGAGAAGATGACCAAGACATGACCGGCGAGTAACAGGAGATGCCGGGCGGACGGTGTCGCCGGCGCGGGCGCACCGCAGTAGTGCCTATTAAATAGGCAATTGCACCTGAACAGAGTTTTCCCCCATCAAACAAATTTTGACGCTCAGTTTGTGTCTTGATATGTTCGCATCCATCTTGTTGCAGCGCACTTGACCAGCAGCAGCGAGAGGAACGATAGGCGAAGGTCGGTATTGTGCATAGGAATCCTAATTAATTAGCAAGCTTGCGGCGGTCGACAAAACTGTCGGCGATGCTTGGCTCTTTAAGTAGGACTCCTAATTAACCGGAAGAACCGGTGATGCACAAAGGCACGCCGCGGGGCGTGCTGCCGGCTGTCGTTTGGCGGTCCATAACCGACGGGTGGCAAGCGCAGCGAGAAAGTTCGCGTGCTTCCGTAGGTAAAGGAATCAAGTGAGTGTGAGTTGCGCGCGAATCGAATTGCGGCACCGGAACTTTGCGGAGCAGCGCAAAGGAAGACGCCGTCGTCAATGGATGAACGGGGGCATCGCTGGCAGGCGCTGGCGAACGCTTCGCATAAGGGCAGAACGGAAGGGGTGAAGATGAAACGAACGGTTTTGAATTCCGCCATACGCAAACTCGTATGGGCGGAAGTGGCGTT
>JAXDQB010000413.1:0-3559 GCA_034668065.1 Paraburkholderia sp. | reverse complement strand
TTGCTCGACATCCACGATTTCACGGCCTTGTTCGCTTGCCTGGCCGAATTCGAGGGTCTCGGCTTTTACAACGGCGGGGTGCAAGCCGGCGCGAGCCAACGACATAAGCATATGCAAATCGTGCCGCTGCCTCTAGATCCAACCGGTACGGGCAAATCGTCATTGCCCATCGATCCGCTAATCGAGACCGCGGCCGCGCCGCACAGCTCCGATGTCGTTGAGCTCGCGGGCCTTCGATTCAGGCATGCGTTCGCGCGGCTTGCGCCTGCATCCACTCCGGCTGCTGCAGCCTACGCGGCGTTGGCCGCTTATCGAAGGCTTATGAACGCGCTCGGACTTGCACCGGCCATCAGCGGGGGCCGGCCGGCGCGCCAAGCCGGCCCTTACAACATGCTGCTTACGCCGCGCTGGATGCTGCTCGCGCCGAGAAAGGCCGAGCATGCCGAAGGTATCTCGGTCAACGCGCTTGGCTTCGCGGGCTCGTTGTTCGTACGCGATTACGCGCAAATGGCAACTGTGCGACGTGTTGGACCCATGACATTGCTCGAGCAGGTGGCAATGCCACGGGCCACCACGCCATGACGGCAGCAAAAAAACGATCCTTCGATAGGTAGGCAAAATAGCGAACCGTTCATTGCACGACGCTTCGATCCTCGCCGCCTCTGCCAACGTCTACATCCTGACAATCGCCACATTTCTTTCGGATAGCCTTCGATGCTTCGCAGATTTCACCCGTTGAATGCAAGCCTCCCGCTCGCCGCGATTTGCCTGACGCTAGCCGCTTGCGCCTCCAATCCGCCCGCCGCGGGCTCGGGAGCCTACGTCGATCCGATCGGGCTCTTCCCGATGGATGCATACGATCAGAACGTCGATCACTGGATCGATCCTGCGGTGCCCGGCTACGATACGCCGTTCCTGAGTGCGCAAGCGCAACGCGATCATCTCGATGCCCTATATGCGCGCTACTTCGGCTTGCAAGCCGATGACCCTTCCCCTTGGAACCCGGCATTTGTCGCCAAGCGTGTCTACAAACAGGACGGGCAGGACATCGTCGATCTTCAGCTTCGCCGTATCGATCGCTACGACAACGCGGGCAAAACCGGGGAAGACACCGGCTACGGACAGAACTATCGGCCGCATACGGAGCAATGGATCGATGCAATCAAGCAAAACATGAATGCTAGGCAGTTCGCGCTAGCGCCGCGTTACACGGCAGCGGCGCGCGCAATTGCAACCAACAATCTCTTCGTGCGCGAGCTGCCGACGATGGACCCGTCATTCTTTTCGCACAAGCTGGCTGGCGAAGGCTACCCATTCGATAATCTGCAAATTTCGGCGATACGCCCGGGCACGCCCGTCTATATCTTAGGGCGCACGGTCGACGACGCATGGGACTACGTCCAGACTCCAGACGTACAGGGCTGGGTGAAGGCGACAGGGGTCGGCACGGTGGACGATGCATTCGCCAATGCCTGGCGAAAACGCATTCGCTCATCCTGGGGCGCCGTGATCTCGGCGTCGGCACCCGTGCGCGACGACGCCGGAACGTTTCGTTTCGACGCGCCGGCCGGGACGCTGCTGCCGCTTGCGCCCGCTGCGCCGCCGCTTGTGCCGCTTCCGTCAATTGATCCCGGCGCGCAAGCCGGGGGGCAGACGGTTCTTGTGCCGGCGCGGGACATCGACGGCCGCGCCGTGATTCGTCGTGCGCGGCTCGCCGATTCACAGATCGCCCCAATGCCGCTCGCCGCAACGCCGAGACATTTAGCCATGCTGATGAAAGCGCTGATTGGCCGGCCTTACGGATGGGGCAATGCAGGCTTCTATAACGATTGCTCATCCGAACTGCAAAGCATGTTTGCCGCATTCGGCGTCTGGCTGCCGCGCCACTCGTCGACGCAGATGAGCGCCGGGCTATTCACCGATCTTTCGGAAGATACACCCGCCGAAAGGCTCGATTACTTGATGCGTCATGGCAAGCCGATGCGCACGCTCATCTACATCGGCGGGCATGTCATGCTCTACCTCGGCACGACGTACCGCGATGGGCAAACGGTGCCGCTCGTCTATCAAGACATCTGGGGGTTGCGCCCCGCGGACAACAGCCGGCGCTCGGTGATTGGCGGCTCGGTGATCTTTCCTTTGCTCACGAGCATTCCTGAAGATCCCTCGCTGCAATCGCTCGCTGGCACAACAACGTTTCAGATCAGCATTCTCGGCGCGCCAAGCGGCTCGACACCGCCACCCGACGCGGAAAATCCCGCGAGTTGATCGAAGGAAAATTCGCGAGGGTCACAAAACGCTACACGTTGGCACATAGGCACACGCAGGCACGCACGGCGCGTGACGCCCGTGCGCGCCGCATTGCTTACTGCGGCAGCAATTCGCCGCGCGTTTCCGGCGCTAGCGTCACAACGAACAAGCCAATCACGAAAGCAACGGCAGTCACTGCGAGCGGCACGCCGAGCGTGTGCATATGCAATACCGCGGCACCGATTGCGAAGTTCACGCCGGCTCCGACGAAGCGGCCGAACGACGTGCAAAACGCGAACGCCGTCGCCCGCACGCGGGTCTCGAACTGCTCGGGCAGCCACAGGCTGAAGAGCGCAAAGTTTCCACCGAAAAATCCGAGCGCAAAGAGCCAGGCGATAAACGGCGCGAGTGCATGGGGCAAATAAAATGCCCAGCCGAAGCTCCCAACGATCGTGACAGCCATGCCGCAGAAATAAAAGGCAAGGGCCTTCTTGCGTCCGATCCGCTCGGCGAGCGGCACCGCTGCGAGGCAGCCGAGAACTGTACCGATCGAGAGCAAGCCAGTGGCCAGCGATGCAGTCTTGATCGCCGCACTCTTGTCCATGCCCGCCTTCAACGAAAGCTGAATGACAGCCGATGGCTCATACACGGCACCCGCCCACAGGCCGATAATCGCAATCGTCAGCAACGCACAAGCAACCCATGTACGGCGACGATACTGCGCGGAGAAGATTTCACGCATCGGATGGGATTGCACCACGCGCTCTTCCGTCTTTTTCCATTTCTCGGGCTCTTTCACGCGCAGCAAGATAAAAATCGAGATGACGACGGGAATCGCGCCGGTCAGGAACATAGCCCGCCAGCCGTAATGAACGCCAACCGTGTAGTTGAGCGCCGAAGCCAGAAAGAAGCCTGCGTAGTAGCCCGTCTGCAGGTAGCCAGCCCCCATCTTTCGACGATCCTCAGGCCATGCCTCGGCAACGTAGGTACCCGCGAGCGCCCACTCCCCGCCAATGCCGATACCCGCGATGAACCGATAGACGCCCAGATGCCAGACGTCCTGCGCCGTGGCGGCAAGCCCCGTAAAAATCGCGAACGTGAAGATGGTGCCCGCCAGCACCTTCGTGCGGCCGAACCGATCAGCAAGCGGCCCCCAGATAAAAGACAACCCCCAGCCGATTAGGAAGACCGCGAACAAGATCGATCCGGCCAGTGCCACGTTGGCAGGCGTCGCCGCATACCCCGAGCGCGGCAGCAACTCAGTCAAGGCCGGCGCAAGAACGAGCGCGTAGATGAACGAGTCCATCCC
>JAXDQB010000412.1:0-7446 GCA_034668065.1 Paraburkholderia sp. | reverse complement strand
CAAACAAAAAATTTGCAAAGGACGATTTGGATAAAAACGTACGCTTGACTACACTCCAGTTCCCTGACGCGCGACCCCAGCGCGCGTGGAGTTGCCTTCGGTTGAGCGTACCGGTAGCCGACCACCGGTGCCGAGGCAATCCGGTTGCCCATGGAGAAGAACGATGCTGAGTCCGCATGAATTCGCCACATTGCTGCTCGTGAAAGATGCGCCCAACCAAGTCGATATGAACCGCGAAGAGCTTGATGCACTGTTCGAGCAACAACTCGTGCAGCTCGAGCATCTGGCCTCCGGCCATCGGGAACTGCGCCTGACCGAGTCAGGCGACTCCGCCATCAAGGCGATCAAGCGTTTGTCCTAACCGTTCGCGTCACCAGCGCCTTTTTGCAGCAGCGGCGTGCCTCGCCGCACGCGTTACGGTGCCCTGTGGCGCAGACTGTGTGCAGCAACAGTGCAGGGTTGCGCCTGCGCCGCCCCGGTGCAGCGCTGGAGAGGCCGCTCAACCGCCGCGCAAGGACGGATCGACGGCCGCGCGCCAGTTGATCGCCTTCACCCGCGCGTCGTTGAAGAAAACCGCCCACGCCGGCCGCGCACCGGGGCCGCCCGATACGAGCGCGGCGTGCTGTTGCGAGATCGACGCCTGGAATGAGCAATAATCGGCTTTGACGATCCGCCCGTGCCGATAGGCAACATACGCATCCAAAAACGCCGAGTACACGGCCGGAGCGTCGGCACCGTAGTCGGTCTGCGCGCCGCACGGCGCTTCAAGCACCGTAAGCGGCGGCACGCCGAATCCGGCCAACCCCGCCGCGCATCCCGCCGTAAGCATGATCGCCGCCGCTGCGCAGCCCCATCCGAATCCACGCATCTTCCACCTCTTTGCAGTTTTCGTCATGGTAGCGTTCCCGGCCGCTACGCGGTCAGCTTTCGGCCGAGCATTCGCATTCGAACCCTGTCTGCCTTCTTTACATTTTCGATAATGTTCGATAAATTTCGAAAATGAATGCACTCGGTTCGGTTTATTTTCCATTCAATGCGACCTAGCCTCGGGCGCGGTCGGGCATAAAAGGTGGCGCAAGTGACCGAAGTGACCGAAGTGGGTGAAGTGGGAGACGTGACGGGCGACCTGACGGGCGACAACCCATACGATTTGCTCGTCGTAGGCGGTGGGATCAACGGCGCGGGGATTGCGCGCGATGCCGCTGGGCGCGGGCTGTCTGTGCTGCTCGTCGAGCAGGACGACCTGGCTGCGCACACTTCCTCATCAAGCACCAAGCTCATCCATGGCGGGCTGCGCTACCTCGAGTACAAGGAGTTCGGGCTCGTCCGAAAGGCGCTGCTGGAACGCGAGACGCTGCTGCGCGCGGCGCCCCATATCATTCGGCCCCTGCGCTTCGTGATGCCGCACGTGCGGAACCTGCGTCCGGCCTGGCTAATCCGTGCCGGGCTCTTTCTCTACGACCAGCTCGCGCGGCGCGAACTGCTGCCGGGCTCGCGCGGCATCGTCATGCGCAATCATCCCGCCGGCGCACCGCTTATCGACTCGATCAAACGCGGCTTCGTCTACTCTGACGGCTGGGTCGACGACGCACGCCTCGTCGTCCTCAATGCGCTTGACGCAACTGAACGTGGCGCCACGGTTGCGACGCGCACGAAACTCGACAAGGCCATGCGCGGCGGCGGCCAATGGCACGCCCAGCTGCAGCGTGCCGACGGCGCGCGCCTTACGGTGCGCGCCCTTGCGCTCGCCAATGCGGCGGGGCCGTGGGTCGGCCAGTTGCTGCGCGACGCAATCGGGGGGGGCGGCGCCCATCATACGGTTCGGCTCGTCAAGGGAAGCCATATCGTCACGCCGAGTCTCTTCGGGCACGATCACGCCTATATCCTTCAGAACCCCGACAAGCGGATCGTCTTCGCGATCCCCTACGAGGGGGAGTTCACACTGATCGGCACGACCGACGTCGAGTACCGCGGCGATCCGGCAAAAGTCGCGATTACCGAGGACGAAACACGCTACCTTTGCGAATCGATCAATCGCTACTTCGAGCGCAAAATTTCGCCGGCCGACGTCCGCTGGAGCTATTCAGGCGTGCGGCCACTGCTGGAGGACGAAGGTGCGGACAGTCCCTCGGCGGTCACGCGCGATTACAAGCTTGAGCTCGACGCCGGCGAAAGCGGAGCCGAGGCACCGCTGCTATCCGTGTTTGGCGGCAAAATTACGACGTTTCGCAAGCTCTCGGAGGAAGCCGTCGGCTTGCTTGCTGGCGCACTCGGCCACCCGTCGCCCGCGTGGACATCGCAGGCACCGTTGCCCGGCGGCGATATTGCCGATGCGCAGTTCGAGCCGTTCGCGATGCGGTTCGCACACGAGCATCCGTGGCTGCCGGGCAAGCTCGCGCGGCGCTACGCGGGCGCGTATGGCACTCGCGCCGGGCGGGTCATCGGTGAGGCGCGCTCCGTTGCCGAACTCGGCCCCGAGTTGGCACCCGGCCTTTTCGAACGCGAACTCGCCTATCTGCGCGACACCGAATGGGCACAATGCGCCGACGACGTCCTTTGGCGGCGTTCGAAGATCGGCCTGCATTTGCCCTCGGACATGCTCGGCGCCTTCAGGGCGGATATCGACGCGTGGTTTGCCGGGTCACCCGAGCGGGTTTCGGCGGCCTCTATGCAATCGGCGGCATCGGCGCCGCGGCAAACGCCTTCGCCGCTGACTGGCTGAGCCGGGCAAGAGCCGCGGCGGATCAAATATAAACGCATCAATACAAACACATGGAGGAGAGACTATGCAGGATCGATACATTCTTGCGCTCGATCAAGGCACGACAAGCTCGCGCGCCATGGTCTTCGACCGGAAGGGCAACGTCGTCTCCGTTGCCCAGAAGGAGTTCAGTCAGATCTACCCGCAGCCGGGCTGGGTGGAACACGATCCGCGGGAGATATGGTCTACGCAGGCGGGCGTCGCGGCTGAAGCCGTCACGCGCGCCGGATTGAATGGCACGTCGATCGCCGCAATCGGTATCACGAACCAGCGCGAAACGACGATCGTCTGGGATCGCGAGACGGGCCAGCCGATTTATAACGCAATCGTCTGGCAGGACCGGCGCACGGCCGAGTTCTGCGACACGCTGAAGGCGCAAGGTCTCGGCGAGCAAGTGCGCGCGAAGACGGGGCTGCCGATCGACGCGTACTTCTCCGCGACGAAGATCCGCTGGATTCTCGATCATGTCGAAGGCGCGCGCGAAAAAGCGAAGCAGGGCAAGCTGGCATTCGGCACCGTCGACAGCTGGCTCGCTTGGAACTTCACGAAGCATGCGCTGCACGTCACCGACGTGACGAACGCCTCACGCACGATGCTCTTCAATATCCACACGCTGCAGTGGGATAGCGAACTGCTCGAAGCGCTCGACATTCCCCGCAGCATGCTGCCCGAAGTGCGTGCCTCGTCCGAAGTCTACGGCTCGACAGTGACGACGGTCTTCGCTTCGAAAATCCCGCTGGCCGGTATCGCTGGCGATCAGCACGCAGCCCTCTTCGGCCAGATGTGCACAAAGGCGGGAATGGTGAAGAATACCTACGGCACGGGCTGCTTCCTCGTCATGAATACCGGCGACAAGCCTATCGAATCGAAGAACAACCTTGTCACGACGCTTGCCTGGAAGATCGGTGACAAGGTGGAATACGCGCTCGAAGGCAGCATTTTCATCGCCGGCGCCGTCGTGCAATGGCTGCGCGACGGGCTCGGCGTCATCAAGTCGGCGGCCGAGATCGAAACGCTGGCGGCCAGCGTGGCGCATAGCGATGGCGTTTATATGGTGCCCGCCTTTGCGGGCCTCGGCGCGCCGCACTGGAATTCGCGGGCGCGCGGCACCCTGTTCGGGGTGACGCGTGGCACGACCCGCGCGCATCTGGCGCGTGCGGCGCTCGATTCGATCGCCTACCAGTCGGTTGACGTGCTTAAAGCCATGGAAGCCGATTCAGCCATTCGCGTCGGCGAGTTGCGCGTGGACGGCGGCGCCTGCGCGAACAATCTCTTGATGCAGTTTCAAGCGGACATGCTCGGCGTGGCGGCGGTGCGCCCGCGCATCAGCGAAACCACCGCGCTCGGGGCCGCTTATCTCGCAGGGCTCGCAGTTGGCTACTGGAACGACATCGGCGAACTCGAAAGCCAGTGGCAGCTCGACAGGCGCTTTTCGCCGTCGATGGAACGAGCGGCAGTCGAGCGGTGTCTGGCCGGCTGGCAGCGTGCGGTCACGGCTGCGAAAGCTTGGGCCGATGCCGCGTGATAGCGCGGCGACAACAACCTATAAGCAAGGGGCCGCGTCGCCCCGACCCGCGTATTGAACGAATGATTCCATTGCGGAGAAAACCATGTCGCCTATCATCGCTGAGTTTCTCGGCACGGCCCTGCTCGTGCTGCTCGGCAACGGTGCCGTCGCCAACGTGCTGCTCTCGCGCACGAAAGGCAAAGGCGCCGATCTCATCGTCATCGTTTGGGGCTGGGCGATGGCCGTGTTCGTCGCCGTCTATGTCACGGCGTCGTTCAGCGGCGCGCATCTGAATCCCATCGTCACCATCAGCCTGGCGCTTGCCGGCAAGTTCGCCTGGAGCAAGGTAGCGGGCTACGTGGCGGCGCAAATGATGGGCGGGATGGCGGGTGCCTTTTTGGTCTGGCTCACCTATCGCCAGCACTTTTCGACGACCGACGATCCCGACGTCAAGCTCGCCTGTTTCTGCACTGCGCCAGCCATCCGCAGCGCGCCGCACAACGTCCTGACCGAGATGATCTGCACGTTCGTGCTGATTCTCGGCGTGCTCTATCTCGCCTCGCCGCAAGTGGGCCTTGGTGCGCTCGACGCGTTGCCCGTCGGCCTGCTCGTGCTCGGCATCGGCATTTCCCTCGGCGGCCCCACCGGCTACGCGATGAGCCCGGCGCGCGATCTGGCGCCGCGCCTCATGCACGCGCTACTACCAATTCCGGGCAAACGGAACAGCGACTGGCACTATGCGTGGATTCCGGTTTTCGGGCCACTCGCGGGTGGAGCAATGGCGTCCTGGGTTTATCTGCATGTGCATTGAGCCGCGCAGCGAACACCGGACCAGAGGCTGGGCCGCATAACCATTATGTCTGACCGAGCCGGGTACCGTGCGTGCCCTGCCCGAGCCACCGCTCAGTTTGCGCAGTGCGCGCTTTCCCACTCGGCCAGCAACGCTGCAGGAATTGCCTGCACCACTTCCGCGTAGCGCTTGCCGACGAACTGCTCGGCGCGTCTGAGCAACACCGGAATCGGGCTGCTCGGCTCATGGGCCTCGAACCACTGGCGCGCCTCGCGGATCCGTTCGAGCGCGGCATGACGATCGGCCGGTGGCGTGCGAGCACCGCGCTCGCCCGGCATCGAAACACGGGTTGACATGCTGGCACCCATCTTCGTCATGCGCCCACACGGTGCCGCGGCATCTGCACCGGCACCGGCGGCAGCATCAGCAGCAAGCGCCGCGTCGACGCACGGCGCGTTCTCTGGAGACAGCGCCGTGGCCCGCTCCAGCCGGGCGTCTTGTCCCGCGACATGCCG
Organism: Paraburkholderia sp.; assembly: GCA_034668065.1. Lineage (GTDB taxonomy): Bacteria > Pseudomonadota > Gammaproteobacteria > Burkholderiales > Burkholderiaceae > Trinickia. The sequence goes on along the minus strand of JAXDQB010000412.1, from coordinate 1,873 downwards.
TAGGAGCCGATTCAGCTCGGACAGATCCGGCACCCACGTCCCGAGGTTTTCATGGCTCCATGCCTCGATCGCAGCGAGGCTCGCGCGCGCGTCGTTGAAACCCGCCATCACGGCCGGCTGCTGCAGGCGCAAATCGTCGAGTTGACGGCGGACCGATTCGGGCGCCAGCGCATCGGTTGGACGCGGATGCGCAAACGCGCGTTCGACGTCACGCACCTGCAGACGGGTCGCCGTCGATCTGGTGAGCGTGATTTCCCGCACGTCGCCTAGCAGCCCGTCGACATCCGTCAGCGCCTGCAACGCGTTCATGCGGATTTCCAGAGCCGCGTCGCGTTCGGAATCGGCACCTGGCTGCGGATGCAGCGCCTGAGGGAATGCGTCAAGCCATGCGGCGAGCAGCGCGATGCCTTCGGCGAGGCCGGTAGCGCCTGCCAAGCGCGTGCGGCAGCGCGCGAAAAGTACTGCGAGCCGCATGTCCTTGCTGCGCATCATCAACCGCCGGCAGTCGCGATCGACATCGCTCCAATGAATCGGATCCGGCGTGCCGACGAAGTCGCCGTATTGAGCTTCGACCCGCGGCACCACTTTTGCCGAGAGGACGGCGAACTCGGGATCGTATTCAAGATCGGCCCCACAGGGGGCCGAGGCCTCCATTGGCGCCATCCAGTCGTGAAGCGTCGGAGCCTCGATCGAATCAGCAGCGATTGCCTCGACCGACGCGCCGGCCAACGCCGGTTTTTTTGACGATTGTCTCTTGTTATTGCTCATGTCTCTACTCCCGCGGCGAGTTCCCGTGCGGCCTTGCGCGCCCGTTGCTGTGCTCGCAGCTCTGGTTGAAACCGCATGCCGACCACAGACGCATCGGTCCGCGAAGGCCCCAGCCAACCAGACCAGCCGAGCCGCTGCGGACCGCCCATGACTGCCGGCGAGGCGCTCGCCGGCTTGATGCGCAGTTCCAGCTCCCAGACAAACTCATAACCGACAAACGCGCGGACCCATTCGATCAGCTTCGGCAGATCCGTGCCCTGCGGTGTAAAGCGCAAGTATTGGTCGAGCTCGAGCGGGCCAATGACGATGCGGAATTTGTGCTGCCTGTCGGGCACCCGCGTACCGGGCATCGCCCCTTGCGCCATTGTCGACGACGCACCGGGTGTACCGAGGTAGCTGCAGTCGGCCGGATCCACCTCGATCCAGTGAAATACGTGCTCCTCGATTGCAACCGGCGCGCCAAAGTAGCGCTCAAGTGTCGTGCGCAGTCCGTCTGGATTGCGCGCTTCGCGCACGAGGTGCGCCGACGCTGCAAGGCGCGCATGCGCGGGCAACGGACGGTGCGCAATCTCACTCGCGTCCTGGCCGCAGAGGCTTGCGACAAAGAAAGAAAAGCGCTCGTCGCCGGACCGGTCGAGGCCAGCGGTGGCTTGCGCGGATGCCCATGCCCGATACAGCAGCGTCAGGTAGCGGTGGTGAAAGATGTCGAGAAAATTCACCAGCGTCGCATCGCGCCGGCTTTCCTCTCGATCACGTGCAATCTCGGTCACGTGAATGGGCAGCGGTCCGTTCGGACCGAGCATGCCGAGACCGAAGAGGCGCACCTTGAGCCTTCCATTCGCCTCGCCCACGCTCGCGATCTCGCGCGGCGCAAACGCGAGGCTCGGCTGCTGACCCAAGCGAAACGGCTCCGCCCGCGGAAGCCGTGCGGTGCCCACCGGCGTGATGCGGGGATCCGCGCCGATGCGGCGCAACAGTGCCAGGAACCCGTAGCGCCACGGTTCGGCATACAAGCGCTCGACGAGTTCGGGCGATAACACGGTGTCGCGCACGGCCGCCTTGAGTGACGCAGACGCATGCTCCATCAGGCCACCCCGCGCTGGCC
>JAXDQB010000411.1:0-6629 GCA_034668065.1 Paraburkholderia sp. | reverse complement strand
TCGACGCCCGTCGCATGAATCCCTCCGGCATAGACGAGCGCTTCGGCTGCATCGAGCAAACGCTCGCGCACAACACGGTCACCCGAGGAAACGTTGAGCGGATCGGAAGAAAATCGATTAAGTGCTGTCATTCCCGAGAAGGTAGAACGATCATTCTCCTTTGTCAAGGAGCGGTAGAACGCTCGTTCTCCATTGCTTCTAATCGGGGTTCAGCGGGGCAGCCTCGTATACTATGAGCTAGGCTACATTTCCCTGACGGCTGCGATGAGATTGAAGAACTCGGTAGACAACCTGAGCGCGCGTGTCATTCTTGCGGCAGCGATTGCGGCAACTACGGCCGCAACTACGCTGCTGCCAGCCTGTACGCCGCTGCGCGTCGTGACCCATACCGTCGGCACCGATGAAGCGCGCGTCCCTCCAGGGCAATACGTGCTCGACGCGCACCACTGGAGCGTCATCTTCGATGTCGAGCATCTAAAGTATTCGCGCTTCGCAATGCGCTTCGATCGCGCGCAAGCCGTGCTCTTCTGGAAAGCGGGCGGATTGGAATCGAGTACGGTCGACGCTTCCATCGACGCATCGAGCATCGACACCAACGTGCCTTTACTCGACAAGCTCGTGAAAGGCACGGACATGTTCGACGCGGCAAATTATCGAACGATCCGCTTCGTCGGCACGCGTTTCATTCGCACGGGAAAAGCCGCGGGCAAATTGGAAGGCAACTTGACGATTCGCGGTGTTAGCCGTCCCGTCGTGTTTGACGTTGCGTTCAACGGCTACGGTGTCAACCCGCTGACGAAAGAGGATACGCTCGGCTTTTCTGCTCAAGGGCAATTCAGCCGCGCGCAATTCGGCCTTGCCACTTGGTACCCCGCAGTGGGAGACGAAGTTCGCGTAAGAATCGAAGCGGAGTTCGCAAGACGAGCCGACTCAAACCCGCAATAGCCGCGGCTGTCATTTACCAGGCTTCTCGCGGCCATTCGGTAGTCGTTCCGCGTGCGGGGACAAGCCGCGTGTACCGCCCGCGTCAGCGTCAAGCTTGCAGGCGACAGCACTGTGACCTCTCGGTAGTCGATTCGGCGTACCCCACTGAATGTGCCGGATCAAGCTGCGGTCCAGTCGAGAATGACTTTGCCGCTTTCGCCAGAAAGCATCGTATCGAACGCCTTCTGGTAGTCGTCGACAGCGAATCGGTGTGTGAGGATCGGCGACAAGTCGAGTCCGCTTTGCAGCATCGCGACCATCTTGTACCAAGTCTCGAACATCTCGCGCCCATAAATGCCCTTGATTTCGAGGCCCTTGAAGATTACCTGGTTCCAATCGATTGCCGTTTGAGCCGGCGGTATGCCAAGCAACGCGACCTTGCCTCCGTGATTCATCGCTTCGAGAAGGGTGGTAAGGGCGCCCGGCGCGCCGGACATTTCGAGCCCGACGTCGAAACCCTCCGTCATATGCAGATCGCTCATCACTTCGCGCAGAGACTCGCGCGCAACATTGACCGCGCGCGTCGCCCCCATTTTGCGGGCAAGCGCGAGCCGATATTCGTTGATGTCGGTGACGACGATATTGCGGGCGCCGACGTGCTTCGCGATGGCAGCCGCCATGATGCCAATCGGACCAGCGCCCGTGATCAGTACGTCCTCGCCGACGAGGTCGAACGACAACGCTGTGTGCGTCGCATTGCCGAAGGGGTCGAAGATCGCAGCAAGATCGTCTGAAATTTCATCAGGAATCCTGAATGCGTTGAACGCGGGAATGGCGAGATACTCTGCGAAGGAGCCTTCGCGATTGACGCCGACGCCAACCGTGTTTCGGCACAGATGTCGACGCCCAGCGCGACAGTTTCGACAGAAACCGCAAGTAATGTGCCCCTCTCCGGATACGCGATCGCCAATCGCGAAGCCGCGCACTTCCTGTCCCATCTCAACGATTTCACCGACATACTCATGGCCGACATGCATCGGCACCGGGATCGTCTTTTGCGCCCACTCGTCCCACTTCCAAATGTGAATGTCCGTGCCGCAAATGGCCGTTCGTTTGATGCGGATCAGGACGTCGTTGTGGCCCACATCGGGCTTCGACACGTCTGTCATTACCAGACCCGGGGCGCGTTCGAGTTTTGCGAGTGCTTTCATGTCGTTACGGTCTCCGATTAAATGACGCCAAGCGAAGCCCCGACGCGCTTGAATGCATCGACGGCCTGGTCGATCTGCTGCGGCGTATGCGCTGCGCTCATTTGAGTGCGAATACGTGCACGCCCCTTGGGCACCACGGGATAGGAGAAACCAACGACATATACACCCTCATGCAGGAGCGCATCAGCCATACTAGACGCAACGAGCGCGTCGCCTAGCATGACGGGGATGATCGGGTGTTGACCCGGCACGAGCGTAAAACCGGCTGCGCTCATCGCCTCCCGAAAACGCTCACCATTGGCACGCACGCGCCTGCGCATCTGCGCGCCCTCCTCGCTTTGCAAGAGATCGAGCACTCTTAGCGAGGCGGCTGCAATGCTCGGTGCAAGCGTGTTCGAAAAAAGATAGGGACGCGAGCGCTGCCGCAACAGCTCGATGACCTCACGGTGTGCGGCGACATATCCTCCCGACGCACCACCGAGCGCTTTGCCGAGCGTGCCGGTGATGATGTCGACGCGCCCCTCGACGCCGCAATATTCCGGTGTGCCCCGCCCGTGTTCGCCGATGAAGCCAATGGCATGCGAGTCGTCGACCATCACAAGTGCGTGATAGCGATCGGCGAGATCGCAAATGCCGGCAAGGTTTGCGATGATGCCGTCCATTGAAAATACGCCGTCGGTCGCGATCAGCTTGAAGCGCGCGCCGGCAGCGTCCGCTTCGCGCAGTTTCGCTTCGAGATCGACAAGGTCGTTGTTCTTGTAGCGATAGCGCTTGGCTTTGGAGAGCCGCACGCCGTCGATGATGCTCGCGTGGTTGAGTTCGTCGCTGATGATGGCGTCGTTCTCGTCTGTCAGCGTTTCAAAAAGGCCGCCGTTTGCATCAAAACAACTTGAATAAAGGATCGAATCGTCGGTACGGAGGAATGTGGCAAGCGCATGCTCGAGTTCCTTGTGCACCGTTTGCGTACCGCAGATGAAGCGCACCGACGCCATGCCGAATCCGTCCTTGTCGAGTCCGTCCTTCGCCGCCGCAACAAGCCGCGCATCGTCAGCGAGGCCCAAATAATTGTTCGCGCAGAAGTTCAGAACCTCCTCGCCGCTCGCCAGGTGCACGGAGGATGACTGCGGGCTTGCAATCACACGTTCGGATTTGTAAAAGCCGTCTGCGCGGATCTGATCGATCGTGCTGCGCAGATGGGCGAGATAGGTTTCGCGCATCGAAGGCTCCTGTAAGAGTCGAATTGCTCCGCTACGCCGGGGTCTCCGGCACGAGGCGGGCACGCTGCTGGTAGAGTGCTTGCGACCACTTCCAGCAGACATTTTCAGTTTGTCGAACTATTATTCGATATACCGAACAACTCTAAGCGATCGGAAATAAAATGGCAAGCAACGTGAACCGGCGGGGCCTGCGCGCGGCTGTCTCGCCCCCCGCCTCGACAATTGCAGCGCCGCCGCGCGTCGGCGAGCAGATTCAGCGGCTGCGTGCCGAGCGCAACATGACACTTGACGACCTGTCGCGCGCTGCGGGCGTATCGAAATCAATGCTTTCGGAAATAGAGCGCGACAAGGCAAATCCCACGATCGCCGTAGCCTGGCGGCTGACGAACGCGCTCGGGGTAAGCCTCGATCAGCTGTTTGCCGCGCAAAAGACGCCGGAGACGATCACCGTGGCAGGGCCGCACGACATTCCGACGTTAGACGGGCACGATGCGAAATACCAGTTGCGGGTATGGGGGCCGATCGAGCTGGCGGGCAAGTTCGAATGGTACGAGCTGACGTTGCGGGCCGGCGGAGCCCTCGTGTCAAATGCGCACGAGCCGGGCACACGAGAGCATCTCACGGTGCTGCAGGGCACGATCGAAATCGAAGCCGACGGCGTGGTGAAACGCCTGAAGCTCGCCGATACGGCTCGATACGTCGCGGATGTGCCTCATGCGATCCGCAATGCAGGCAAAGGCGAAGCGAAAGCGTTGCTCATCGTCATTCATCGTTGATCTGTCTTGCGCATCCAACCTCGCCAAAAGAGAACTTTCTTTCGAACATAGGGCGGCGGAACCGGCTTTTAGGCCAGCTGTGGATAGTGGCTAGAAAAAGAGCCGCAGCGGACGATGTAGGTGCTTAACTGGGTCGATCGGTCGATCGGTTAATCGCATGATCGGTTGATCGGCGGCAGAGGCGGCAGAGGTGGCGTGATGACGCAGCTCAATTGTCGTTCGACGACAACACTCGCTTGTCCTTTCCGCCCCGTAAAAGCTCACCTTTCAAATCCCGAAAACCCTCACCACTGGGCCGCCCTTAACTGCGAGTGTCACGGAATCAAGATTTATCGATTGAGGCGGGTCTTTCCACGTTCACGAACCGGGCAAAAGCCTCGAAACGCGAGCGCGCGATGCCAGAACAGTGATCGCACTCGGGACACAGCAATTCATAGCCGCCTTCGGCTTGCGCGAGTTCCGGTTCCCCGTCATTGCACTTCGGGCAATGTCCTGGGATTAGGAGTTGATTGTCGAGTGCCGTCCCGAGGGCCGCGAAATCATGCTCGTCGAGTCGCCCCGCTTGCGCCAGCGAGCAGAGGACAGACGCAGCTTCAGGGGCGACGGCAGTGTTGCCGCGCAGCCTGTCGAGTTCAAGCATTAACGCTGCTATTTCGTTTGATTGGTCGCGAACTCGGTCATCCAACCTTTCAGCCTTGGTTTTAGCGAGGCTCAGTTGCTGGATGAAGTCGAACTCCTTGCGGCTCGCATCGCGAATTCCGGCCTGGTAGGTTGCGGCCATGTTGCGCAATGAATCGAGTTCTACAAGCATCGGTTTGACGCGCCGCTCTGCTTCGGCGATCGCATCTTTGATCTGCGCGGCATAGTGCTCGGCGTTTTGTCGCATTTCGGCTTGCAGTCCATCGGTGCGTTCGCGCAGCAGTGTGTTCGCGGCCATTTCGGCTTCAAGGTGCTTGGCCAGTTTCGCGTTCTCGGCTTCGAGCCTCGCAACGGTGGTGTTAAGCGCTTCGTGGGTCGACGCGCGACTCGTGGCGAAGGCGGCTAATTCGCTTTCGAGTTTGCGAATTCGGTCCCAAGCTGCTTCGGCCCGAGCTTCGCTGCGCTGCAATGCCTCGTCGGAGGTCAGACGGCGAATCTCGGCTTCCTGAAGGCGGCGTTCAATATCAGCGTTTGCGACGCGGATCTTGTCGCGTTCGGAGTCCAGCGTTTCGTGCGCTTCGGCGAGCGCGTGCCGGAATAGCTCGCCAAGCAATTCCCCTGCTTTTTCCTCCAAGGCGGGGGGAATTGCGCCGCCGCCAATTCGCGCCTTCGATGCATCGCGAATTCGTTTCCAAAAATGATCGATGTCCTTGGGGATATCGCTCGCACTCCCCGTTTGCGTCAACTCGCGCACGGTCGCCATGGACGGCCGGACACCCAGACCGAAGAACAACCGCTTGCATGCATGTAGCGATAGTTCACGCCGGTGTACGCCGCTGGCCTTCATGGATTCCAGTTCACACCGAATGGCTCGGCGTTGATCGTCGCTAGTCACGATGTGCTTTCCGGGGGCTATAACGTTCATATCATAACGGATTACGTATTGTTTGTTACGGCTGTGCGCATATCGGCGGCTGATTGAATTTTCAGGGTGGTCTGATGGTTGCCAACGGCACGTTAACTGGTTCTGACGCTGCAAAATCGTGGAACAGACCGGAAAACCTCGTGTAACCGATTGTTTTTACATTGCTTTATCGCATGGCTGTGTTGAAGCGGATGTTTCACGCGGACGGGTTTGAAAAGGGATAGGTAATCTAAGTGGAGACACTGGATGTCTCTTGAGAGTCATTGATGTAAACACCTTTGAACCTTGTTAAAAGAAGTTAACGCTCTCTGAATCCCTTATCCAGCAAGCCTTTCGGGCCGATAAGGTGAAGCTTTGCGGGATAGATCGTGAGCATTTGCGGGACGCATCGTGATTGGATTCGGGGGTGTCCGTGAGCCTATGCGGGACAGGACGTGAGCGGATTCAGGAGCAGTGCAACATTAACGGGATCGTCAGGGTGAGGGTTTGCGGGAATGGTGTGGCATAAGAACCTGATGGGGGCGCCTCCTCGAAATTGAGGCACGAGTGTCATGGGTGAGGCTTTACGGGGACTTGTGAAGGTGACGTTCGGCGCCTCTTTTGGGGGGCGTCGAGCAGCATGGTGAAACGTTTCGGGAGAAAGGGCGGAATTGAGGTGAGCTTTTGCGGGTGACGACGACGATTTCGCGACAAGTTATGGCCAAAGGTGAGCTTGTACGGGAGCTGGAGGGGGATCGGCCGGAGGCGATTGCCCGGTTGGGATGGGCGCGCGGTGCGAGAGGCTTCAAATGGTGAGGGAATTCGGGAGGCCGGTTTTGCGCGCGCTGAGAGATGCCGCAGACGGGGGGCGGGGCTTGTTTGGTGAGTGTTTTCGGGACTTGTTGCGACCTTTTCGTAGGTTGGTTCTATTGAAGTGAGTCTTCACTTTCACCAAAAG
>JAXDQB010000410.1:0-9302 GCA_034668065.1 Paraburkholderia sp. | reverse complement strand
TCATCTTGTCGTCATCGCGCAAACTCGAGGCAATCTCCGACGCCCCGCCCGACGCAGCCTTCACCAGCGTCGGCTCAAGCACCTCCCGCACCCTGCGCGTTTCGTTATGCTTCACGCAGGCACTGCGATCCATCTGCGCTGTGAGCACCGGGCCCGCATCGAAGATATCGACGAAGCGGTCCGGCTCGAAACCTTCTTCGAGATGGATATCGTACGAAAGCAGGCTTTTCGCGTTCGGCTCGCCGACCACGCGCTGCGCGGCCTCGGGCAACAGCGGCACATAAAGCGGATAGGTGGGCATGACCTCGGCAATAAACGTGGCACTGCGTCCACCCGAGATTTTTTCGACCTCGGCGAAATCGCGTCCGAAGAACTTGCGGCCCACAGCCTCCCAGAAAGGCGACGTACCGCTGCCGTCGGTTTCGTCCGTCACGCCGAGCAGCAGCGAGAACACTTCAGACGTAAATCGCCGGCGGTTCGCGGCGATGTACATCATCCGCGCGCGGGAGAGCAAATGCGCGGCCGCATCGCCGATCAGCGTTGGATCGAGATAGAAGCCAGCGAGCCGGCTCTTGCCCGTCAACTCATGCGACATCGTCAGCGCATGGATTTTGCGATTCACACGCAACTCGCGCGACGCGTGGATCAGCGCGTCATTGCGAAAGACGTGGAACGGCGCGGTGTAACCGGCCGAGGCGACGATACTGGACGTGCCGAGCAGCTTGCCCGTCGTAGTCTCCTCGAGCACGAACAGATAGAACTCCTCGCCCGGAAAGTCCACTTCCGCGCGAAACGAATCCTCGGAAAGCGCCACGCGCGCCTCCAGCGCCGGCCGGTCCTGCGGCAACGAATGCAGCAGAGGGCGCGCCGCACTCGCCATCTGCTCGAGCGCGTCGAGATCGGAGAGTCTTGCGGGACGTACGAAGAGCATCGTCGTTCCAGTCTGAATGGTGGCGTGGACGGCTTAGCGAGCCGTGGCGTCAACGGCCGCCGCGTCGATTTCCTCGATCGCCTTCTCGAGGCGGGCCAGCCCCTCCTCGAGTTCGGCCTCGGAAATCACGAGCGACGGCGCGAAACGCAGCACGTTCGGCCCGGCGATCAACATCATCACGCCGTGCTGGGCAGCCGCATTGACGAAGTCCTTCGCGCGGCCCTCGTAGGCGGCCACGAGTTCGGCGCCGATCAAGAGCCCCTTGCCGCGAATCTCCTTGAAGAGACCGAAACGCTTGCCAAGCGCGTCGAGACGCGCCATCAGCGTCGCGCCGCGACGCCTCACCCCTTCGAGCAGCGCCGGCTCGCTCACGAGCTCGACAACCTTCTCCGCGACCGCGGCGCCAAGCGGGTTGCCTCCATAGGTGGTGCCGTGCACGCCGACCTTGAAATGCGCGGCGATCTCCTTGGTCGTCAGCATCGCGCCGATCGGAAAGCCGTTGCCGAGCGCCTTGGCCGTCGTGAGGATGTCGGGCGTCACCCCCGTTTCCATGTACGCATAGAAATGACCGGTGCGGCCGACCCCCGACTGCACCTCGTCGAAGATGAGCAGCGCGCCATGCGCGTCGCAGGCTTCGCGCAGTGCCTGCAAGAACGCGGGATCGGCGGGAATCACGCCGCCCTCGCCCTGAATCGGCTCGACGATGACCGCGCAGGTCTTCGGGCCGATCGCCTGACGTGCCGCCGCAATGTCGTTGTACGGCAGGTGCACGATGCCTGCCGGCACCGGGCCGAAACCTTCGGCGTACTTGGGCTGCCCACCAACGCTGACAGTGAAGAAGGTGCGGCCGTGGAACGACTGCGCGAACGAGACGATTTCGTACTTATCGGCTCCGTATCGCTCCACGGCGACGCGCCGCGCGAGCTTGAGGGCCGCCTCGTTCGCCTCTGCGCCCGAGTTGGCGAAAAATGCGCGATCAGCGAACGTCAGCGCTTCGAGCCGCTTTGCAAGGCGCAGCACAGGCTCGTTCGTGTAGGCGTTGCTGACGTGCCACAGCTTTTCGCCCTGCTCGCGCAGCACGCGCACGAGTTCCGGGTGCGCGTGGCCTAGCGCGGTCACCGCGATACCGCCCGTAAAGTCGACATAGTCGCGTCCTTCGGTGTCCCATACCCGCGCGCCCTTCCCGCGCGCGGGTATGAACGGCGCGGGTGAAAATACGGGCACCATGACATCGTCGAACGTCTGGCGGCTCACAGCGAATTCGTTCATGGCAAATCCTCTCGAGGTGATGGCGGTAGTTTAAAAAACGTTCGGGATGCCGTCTTGCTCAGGTGCGACGTAATTTATCGGCGTTCGCTGTGGGAATTGTTGCCGGGTTCGGTACCTGGTTTGTTGCTGCAATCATTGCGACGTTCGTGGCGCTCGATTGGGTGCGGCACGGCATCGGCCGGTTTCGTCCGTGCTTCCACAGGCGGTTCCGCCGCATGTTGCTGCGCACCGCCCGCCTGCTGCTTGGCCATCCAGTCCCGGCGATCCTCGCGCGGCGTAACGCCGAACCGTTCGCGATAGGCGTTCGAGAAGTGCGCCGCGGACGCAAACCCGCAAGCGAGGCTCACCTGCACGACAGACTTGCTCGTCCGCCTCAGTTGCATGCGTGCTTTCATTAGACGCAAGGCGAGGTAGTACTTCGAGGGCACTGAGCCGAGGTACTGGCGAAAGAGCCGCTCGAGCTGCCGACGCGAGAGGCCGACGAGCGCAGCGATCTCGTCGGTTGCGAGCGGCTCCTCGACATTCGCTTCCATAAGCTGCAAAGCATCGTTCAAGCGCGGATGACGCTCCCCGGGGGCTGTCACATAAGGAATGCGCTGACGCGCCTCACCGGTGCGCAATGCGCCTAGCCCAAGCGCGTCCGCGATGCGCTCAGCGAGTTCGGGGCCATGATCTCGCGCAATCATCGCCAGCATGAAATCGGCGCTCGCCTGGCCGCCCGCGCAAGTGGCGCGATCGCGGTCAATCTCGAAGATCTGCTGCGTGACGATCGAGCCCTCGAACTGCTCGGCGAACTGCTGGTAGCTTTCCCAATTCACGCTCACTCGGTAGCCCGCGAGCTGCCCCGCCAACGCAAGCCACCAGACGCCGTGATGAATGCCCGTGACGAGCGGCGTGCGCTGGGCCACGCGAGCGAGCGATGTCAAAAAGAACCGGTGGTCCGCGAACGGCTGAAAGCGCTCGGTGATCACGATGAGCCAGTCACAGGCCACCCCGTCGCCGAAAGCTTCCTCCGCGGGCACGCATGCCCCGCCCGAAAGCGGCACGGGGCGTCCATCCAGCGAATGGATCCGCCAGCGGTAAAGAAGACGACCGTCGATTTCATTGGCCAGCGCCAAGGCATCGACGACCGGCCCGATGCCCGACATCGACACCGGTGCCAACACGACAATCGCGACGTCGGTGGCGCGAGCCTCAGCCGAGGAGCGGGTCACAGCCGTGATCTCCCGCGAGTGCATGCCGTCTTACTTGAGACTGCCCGAGAGGAATTGTTTCAAGCGCTCGCTTTTCGGCTGCGTCAGGACAATCGACGGATCTCCCTCCTCTTCGGTGCGCCCCTGATGCAGGAACATCACATGATTCGACACATTGCGCGCGAAGCCCATCTCATGGGTGACGACGATCATCGTGCGGCCTTCCTCGGCGAGCTTTTGCATCACCTTCAGCACTTCGCCGACGAGCTCCGGGTCCAGCGCCGAAGTCGGTTCATCGAAAAGCATCACGTCTGGATGCATTGCGAGCGCGCGCGCAATCGCCACGCGCTGCTGCTGGCCGCCGGAAAGGTGCGACGGGTACTGCTTCTCGAGCCGAGGCGCGAGGCCCACCTTCTCAAGATAGGTCCGCGCCCGCTCCTCAGCTTCGCGGCGCGAAAGCCCCAGCACATGAACCGGCGCTTCGATCACATTCTCCAGCACCGACATGTGGGCCCACAAGTTAAAGTGCTGGAACACCATCGCGAGCTTTGTGCGCATGCGCTGAAGCTGTTTGTGATCGGCAACCTCCAGATCTCCTGCTGCGGTGCTCTTTGTGCGCACAGCTTCGCCGTCGACCACGATCTGTCCTGCATTCGGCCGTTCGAGAAAGTTGATGCAGCGCAGGAGCGTACTTTTGCCCGAGCCGCTGGCACCAATGATGCTGATGACGTCGCCGGCCGCCGCTGTCAGCGTGACCCCCTTCAACACTTCATTGTCGCCATAGCGCTTGTGGATATCGATCGCCGCAAGCTTGGCGGCAGCGGCTTGAGAAGTCTCTTGCAGCACGATGCTATCTCCCGGAATGAGTCGATGGCGGCCGACTGCCTTATAGGCGCGCAGCACTTTCTTGTCCGCCCGAATGTTGCGACAAGTGCGAACGATACCGCGAGATAGGACAGATAGGTAGGTCACCAAGCTCCCATGGCGCTTGATCTCGCCCAACCACCCGAGAGGATCGAGACTTCTTGGGACCAAAGCGCATCGCAAAGCACGGCAACGCTAAAACAGGACCGGCCAGTCATCGATCGACGAGCGGCCGGAAACATTAAGGTGCGCGACGCGAAAATTACGTCGGCAAAGTGAACCGGACAGGCGGCCAACCGGCGTCTTCCCGCAAAACGCTTTTGGCAGGCTGATAACCGCATTCGGCTTGCTGCCGAGCAATCACACCCCCGTTGCCTTGGCTTTGCCGCGTCGTCTGGCCTTCAGTGTTGGTGTGTCCGGGTGCATTCAATGTAGACGGATAGCCCAGGCGCCGCCAGAGGGTGTTAACGCGAAGACAAAGGCGAAGACAAAGGCGAAGACACAGGCGAAGACAGCCGGGAACTGGCCGAGACAGGCGGAAACGGGGGGCGGAGGCGGGTGACCCGGCGCACGCTGAAGAGGCGAGCGCGAGCTGGGCATCCCAATGGTGACGGGTAATCCAGGACGCGCTACTGCAAGGCTTCCATCGGATTCTAGATCTTACCTTCGGCGAGCATCGGGCACGGATCCCGCTCGCTCGCCGCGCCTAGCGCACGAGATCGTGATCGCGTGCTTGCCCGGCCGCTTGCCCGCGGCCGGCAGGTGGCCGCACCGGTGCGGCCGCAGCAACCGGCGTCGATGCGCTCAGTCGGCGCCGCGCGCGCGAAAGCTCGGCAAGCTGCCAGGACCCAAGCGCCGCGCAGCCGAAGATGACTTCTCGCATCCGCTTCACTAACGCGAGCGAGAGCGCCACCTCATGGTCGACGCCGAACATCTGCGCGAGCAGCACCACCGCCGCCTCCTGCACGCCGAGACCGGCCGGGACCATGAACGCCGCGTGGCGCACGGCCTGCGTGAGCGCCTCGATCGCCACCGCACCGCTCACCGACACCGGGTGGCCCAGCAGGGCAAGCGCCCAGTATGTTTCGAGCGCGCCGAGCAAATAGCCCGCGAATTGCCAGAGGAAAGCCCTCAGCAGCACGCCTGGGCGGCGCATCAGGGCGTCGATCTCGGCATCGAGCTGCTTGCCGTCGATACCCTGCAGCAGCTTATGCTCGCTGCCCAGCGCGCGCGCCGCGAAGCGCTCGATCGCATGGAACACGCCACCGCGGCGCAGAAGCCCGACGGCAAGCACCGGCACGGGCAGCGACACGGCGAGCGCCACAGCGATCGCCTTCGCGCCGCCGCCATCGGTCGACGCGAGAATCAGCACGAGCCCTAGCGCCGAAAACACGTATTGCACAGCGATCGTCACGAGCACTTCGACGATGACCGATGCGCTGACACGGCTCGCGTCACCCACACGCCAGCGTGCAAGGCGAATGCCGATGATCTCGCCCCCGACGCCCACCACCGGCAGCAGGCGGCTCACCGCTTCGCGTACTGTTGCGACCCACCAGAGAAACGCGAGCGGCGCGGGCGCACCCCGTGCACCATGTGCGCCCCGCAGCAGCACGCGCCACCCGCACGCGTCGAGCAGCAACGGCAAAGCGTGAAATGGGACGAGCCAGAGCAGCGTGAAACCTGCTTGGCCGATGACGTACACGACATCGCGCGCTCCCTCGTGCACCAAAAGCACGAGCAGAATAGCAATGCCAATGGGCCAACCGGCCCATTTCAGCCATTTCGCCATAGCTGGCTGCTCCCGTCAGTGAGCCTTGCCAGGAAAACGCACATCGGCCGAGCCGCAGATGTCCATGAAGCCGCCTCGCGCGATGCCGGCCATCGCAGCGGCCACGCGCGGCGAGAGCAGCGCCGCCAGCTCATCGGCATGGCGGTAGTCTCGCATCGACGGCGTAAGCGGACCCTCACCGGCTTCCGCAGGATGGCAATAGATCTCGCCGACGCCCTCCGGCAGCCGAGCTAGCGCGTCGAGGACGGCGGCCTCGTCCATACCGCCCGTGCGGGCGATGCCGACCACATAATCATTATGGGCGATACCTGCCCTGGCGAGGCGGGCACGCATCAGCGCGATCCATGGCGAAAGCCACCAGGGCGCATGCGCCTCGAACGGTAGACGAATGGCACGCACGCCATACTCGCGGCCAATCGAGACAATCAGGGAGAGCACCGTCGGATGCACGTGGAAGTGCTTGTGCGCATTGACGTGATCGAGCGGAAGGCCAGTTGCGGCAAAGGCGTCGAACTGCGCCCGGATCTCACGCGCGAGCTGCGCGCGTACTGTCGGAAGAAAGAAAAAGCGAAACCCGTCGCGCACCATCGCATCGCCGAAACGCCCGTCCGGCCCAACGAGCGCCGGAATTTCCGCGGGCGGCAGCGTCGCGCGGCCGTCAGCGAGTACGAGATGGAGCCCGACGCGCAAGCTCGGTAGCTGGCGCGCGCGCTCCACCGCATCTCGCGCCGCCGGCGCGCTTACCATCAGGCTCGCACTCGTCAGCACGCCGTCGCGGTTCGCACGCTCGACGGCCGCGTTCACGCGCAAATCGAGACCGAAGTCGTCCGCGGTGACGATAAGCGCGCGCCCGGCCGACGAAGCCGCGCTCACGCCTCGTGCGCGCGCAGGAAGCGGAAGAACTCAACGCCTTCGCGCAAGCGACGCTTCATCATGTCCCAGCTCGTCAGCATCTCGCGCACGATTTCCCAGATCTTCGAGGGACGGAAGTAAAACTCCCTATAGAACGCCTCGAGGTGGTGATAAATATCTTCGCGCGACAGGTGCGGATAACCGATAGCGGCAAGCTGCACCCCTTCCTTACTCACAAGGTTGATCACCTTGTTTTCTTCGAGCCAGCCATTCTCGACCGCCTGCTTGTACAACGCCGTGCCCGGATACGGGGCGGCGAGCGAGACCTGGATCGTATGCGGATTGATTTCCTTCGCGTATTCGATCGTCTTGCGGATCGTTTCCTTCGTCTCGCCGGGCAGGCCGAGAATGAAAGTGCCGTGAATCTTGATGCCGAGCTTGCGGCAGTCCTCGCTGAAGCGGCGCGCGATATCGGTGCGCAGGCCCTTCTTGATGTTGAGCAGGATCTGGTCGTCACCCGATTCGTAGCCGACAAGCAAAAGCCGCAGGCCGTTTTCCTTCATGATCTTCAACGTCGAATAAGGCACGTTCGCCTTGGCGTTGCACGACCACGTTACGCCGAGCTTCCCGAGCCCGCGTGCGATTTCCTCGACGCGCGGCTTGAAATCGGTGAACGTGTCATCGTCGAACATGATCTCCTTGACTTCGGGCATGTTCTCGCGAATCCACTTCACTTCCTCGAGCACGTTCTCGACCGAGCGTGTCCGATAGCGGTGGCCGCCCACGGTTTGCGGCCAGAGGCAGAACGTGCACTTCGAACGGCAGCCGCGCCCCGTATAGATCGACACGTAGGGGTAATTCAGATACCCGATGAAGTAGTTGTCGATCTTCAGATCGCGCTTGTAGACCGGTGCAACGAACGGCAGCTCGTCCATATTCTCGATCATCGGGCGCGGCCCGTTGTGCTCGATCGAGCCATCGGGCAGCCGGTACGAGAGGCCGAGAATTTCCGAGAACGGCTTACCTTGCGCAACGTCCTGGCAGGTGTAGTCGAACTCTTCGCGACAGACGAAATCGATCGACTCGCTAGCCGTAAGCGAGTTGTGAGGATCGACGGCGACCTTCGCGCCAACCATGCCGATCAGCACCGACGGCTTTTTCTTCTTCAGATGCTCGGCAAAGAGCGCGTCGCTTGGAAACGACGGCGTGCTCGTGTGAATGATGACCAGGTCATACTGCGCCCCGATTTCGAGTGCGGCCTCGACGGAGACGCCGTCTGCCGGCGCGTCGAGCACGCGGCTGTCCGGTATGAGCGCCGCCGGCTGCGCGAGCCAGGTCGGATACCAGAACGAGCGGATTTCGCGCTTCGCCTGATAGCGGGATCCGGCTCCGCCATCGAAACCGTCAAAGGACGGGGCCTGCAAGAACAGGGTTTTCATGAATACTCCGGCAACCTGCGTGAATGCAGATTTCAAATGAAAAGAGTGCGTCAAACAACAATATGCTTCCGAACCACGTCAGTCAGGGCGCATCGGACCCTTCCGCCACCCGTGCGACGACGGGCATGCGTGCGCCACGCCAAATGACGTGCGAGCCGAACGCGGCAATTAGCCACTGCAGCGCCAATAAAGCGTCGCGCAGCGGCACGAGCGGCAAGTCCCGCCAGAACGAATACGTGTCGCGCGAGCCGCGCGCATGCACGCCGATCCGGGCAAGCGATCCGACCACCGTCGAGACGACCAGGGCCACCTCGTGCGTCGCGCCGCTGTGGGCGCTGTGAGCCCCCAAGCCGAGCGCGAGCAGTCCGCCGATCACGAGCCATGGGGTCGTGAACGTGATGAAGAGAAACGCGAAACCGAGCGGATTGATCGAGCGGATCGTGCGCAGCCAGCGCGTCTCGCGCAGCCAAAGCGCCGGGAACGCTGACTCAGTCACGTCGGTATCGACAACCACTTCTGAGAGCACCGTCGTCAAACCCCGCGCACGCGTATGCTCGGCGAGCCAATAGTCATCCGCGAGACAATCCTTGAGCGCATTGAAACCGCCGCTTGCCGCGAGCGTGGACGCACGAAGCGCGAGCGTCGCGCCGAAGCCGAAACGGCGCGAGCCTCCCGCGTAAGCCATGCGTACCGACGGAGCGAACCATTCATTAATGAAGAGCGAGCCCACGCGCGTCCAGAATCCGCCGACGCTGCGCGCATGATACAGGCAGGTGACGATGCCGACCCGCGGGTCCGACAGCGGCGCCGTGACGTTCTCGAGATAATCCGGTTTGACGGCGATGTCGCTGTCGGCAACGACAATGAGCGGATGCTTCGCGTGCGCGGCAAGGTTGATGAGATTGCTGACCTTCAGGTTCTGGCCGTGCACGAGCGGGTCCACGACGAGCTCGATATCGCGT
>JAXDQB010000409.1:0-5883 GCA_034668065.1 Paraburkholderia sp. | reverse complement strand
GTATCGCTCGATGCGGCGCGGACCATGCGAGTTATGCGCGCTCATCGCTGTGCTCCTTTTTTTCGCCCAACTCCGCTTTCGCGGCCTTCTCGTCCGCCTCTTCTACCTCGTTCGGGCCAACCCGGGTGAAGTGGAAGAAGCCCGCGACCGCCGTCGCCGCCAACGCGGCAAGTGCCAACGGTTTCGCGATGCCCTTCCAGACCCGCACCATCGGGCTGATCCGCGGGTTATCAGCCAACCCGTGGTACAGCGACGGCTTGTCGGCGTGGTGCAACACGTACATCACGTGCGTGCCGCCGACGCCTGCCGGATCGTAAAGGCCCGCGTTTTCGAAGCCTCGGTCCTTCAGATCCTCGATGCGGTCCGCCGCCTGCTGCTTCATGTCCTCTTTGGTGCCGAACATGATGGCACCCGTCGGGCAGGTCTTCACGCATGCGGGCTCCTGCCCAACAGCGACGCGATCGGAACAAAGCGTGCACTTGTAGGCACGATTGTCCTTCTTCGAGATGCGCGGCACATTGAACGGGCAGCCGGTCACGCAGTAGCCGCAGCCGATGCACTTTTCTTCGTGGAAATCCACGATGCCGTTCGTGTACTGAACGATCGCGCCCGGCGAAGGACAGGCTTTCAGACAGCCCGGATCCTCGCAGTGCATGCAGCCGTCCTTGCGGATCAGCCATTCGAGATTGCCGTCCGGATTCTCGTATTCGGTGAAGCGCATCACCGTCCACGAGTGCTCGGTCAGATCACGCGGATTGTCGTAGACACCCACGTTGTCGCCAACCTCGTCACGCAGATCGTTCCACTCCATGCACGCCGTTTGGCAGGCCTTGCAGCCGATGCACTTCGAAACGTCGATGAGCTTCGCGACGGTACCCGTGACAGGCTCACGCACCCCCGGAGGGGGGAGCGTGGTGGCCGACAGGCGTTTGATATCGAGAGATTGCAGTGCCACGATTTCTCCTTATGCCTTCTCGACCTTGACCAGGAACGACTTGAACTCCGGCGTCTGGCTATTGCCGTCGCCGACCGAAGGGGTCAGCGTGTTCGTGAGGTACCCCGGTTTCGTTTCGCCCTTGAAGCCCCAGTGCAACGGAATGCCGACCGTCTGGACCTTACGGCCGTCGATCATGAGCGGCTTGATCCGCTTGGTCACCACTGCGACAGCCTCGATCGAGCCGCGATTCGACGAAACCTTGACGCGGTCGCCCGCGACAACGCCCACCTCGCTCGCGAGATCCTCGCTGATTTCAACGAACTGCTCCGGCTGCACGATCGCATTGAGGCGAGCGTGCTTGGTCCAGAAGTGGAAATGCTCCGTGAGCCGGTACGTGGTCCCCGTGTGCGGGAACTTGTCGGCTTTGCCGAAGTTCGCGCGATCGTCGGCGAATACGCGTGCCGCCGGATTGCTCGTGGCCTTCGGGTTCTTCGGATGCAGCGGGTTGTAGCCCAACGGCGTCTCGAACGGCTCGTAGTGCTCGGGGAACGGACCCTCGTTCAACCCGCCGCGGGCAAAGAAGCGCGCCACGCCTTCCGGATTCATGATGAATGGACCCATGCCGAGCGAAGGCGCTTCGTCGACCTTGTAGTCAGGGATGTCCGGGCCTGCCCACTTGCTGCCGTTCCACGCAATCAGCTCACGGCTCGGGTCGAAAGGCTTGCCGTTCACATCGCAGGATGCGCGGTTGTACAGGATGCGCCGATTCGCCGGCCATGCCCACGCCCAACCGAGCGTCTGACCGACGCCGGTCGGGTCGGCGTTGTCGCGCCGGGCCATCTGATTGCCCTGCTCCGTCCACGCGCCGGCGAAGATCCAGCAACCGCTCGCCGTGCTCCCGTCATCACGCAACAGCGCGAAGCCGGGCAACTGCTGCCCCGCTTTCAAGAGCGTCTTGCCGGGGGTGGCGGGATCGTTGAGGTCCGTCAGCGCGCGGCCGTTGTACTCGCGGGCGAGCTCGTCGGGACGCGGGCTTTCCGGGTCGTCGTACTTCCACGTCAAGTTGAGGATCGGATCGGGGAATTTGCCGCCGTCTTTCTTGTACATGGCCCGCATGCGCGTGAAGATGCCCGACATGATCTCGAGGTCGGAACGTGCCTCACCCGGCGGAAGTGCGCCCTTCCAGTGCCACTGCAACACACGCGCGGAGCTGACGACGGAACCGTCTTCCTCGGCGAAGCACGTGGTCGGCAAACGAAAGACTTCGGTCTGGATCTTCGACGAATCCACGTCGTTATGCTCGCCGTAGTTCTTCCAGAACTCGGACGTTTCCGTTGCGAGCGGATCCATGACTATGAGCCACTTCAGCTTGGACAGGCCTTCGATTGTCTTAGCCTTGTCCGGCGCCGAAGCAATCACGTTGAAGCCCTGGCAGATGTAGCCGTTCATCTTCCCTTGGTGCATCAGCTCGATGGCCTGGAGAAGATCGTACGGCTTGTCCAACTTCGGCAGGTAGTCGTAGCCCCAGTTGTTTTCCTTCGTCGCGGCGTCGCCCCACCACGACTTCATCAGGCTGACGTGGAAGGCACCGTAGTGCTGCCAGTAACTGAGCTGGTTCGGACGCAGAGGCTGGGACGCGCGCTTCTTGATGTACCCGTCGTAGTCCTGCTCCGCTTCCATCGGCAGCGTCAGATACCCGGGCAGCAGATTGCTCATCAAGCCGAGGTCTGTCAGGCCCTGGATGTTCGAGTGCCCGCGCAGCGCGTTCATTCCACCACCGGCAATGCCGATGTTACCGAGCAGCAGCTGCACCATCGCGCCGGTGCGGATCATCTGCGCGCCGACTGAGTGATGCGTCCAGCCGAGCGCGTAGAGAACCGTGCCCGCTTTGTCCGGCGCAGCCGTGGTCGCAAGCATCGCGCAGATGTGGAGGAACTTGTCCTTCGGCGTGCCGCAAATCTTCTCGACCATCTCCGGCGTGTACCGCGAGTAATGCGCCTTCATCAACTGATAGACGCATCGCGGGTGATTCAACGTCGCGTCGGTCTTGACGTATCCGTCTTCGCCGCGCTCGTAGTCCCACGTTTCTTTGTCGTACGAGTGCTTATCCGCGTTGTACCCGGAGAACAGACCGTCGTTGAACTCGAAGTCCTCACGAACGATGAAGCTGAAATCGGTGTAGTTCCGCACGTACTCGTGCTGGATCTTGTCGTTCGTCAGCAGGTAATTGATGACGCCGCCAAGGAATGCGATATCCGTGCCCGTACGAATCGGCGCGTAATAGTCAGCGACCGATGCCGTGCGCGTGAAGCGCGGATCGACAACAATCAGGCGCGCCTTACGGTGAGCCTTCGCCTCGGTAACCCATTTGAAACCACAAGGGTGCGCTTCAGCGGCATTGCCGCCCATCACCAGAATAACGTCCGCGTTCTTGATGTCGACCCAATGGTTCGTCATCGCTCCACGGCCAAACGTCGGGGCAAGACCTGCCACCGTCGGGCCGTGTCAGACACGCGCCTGGTTGTCGAACGCCAGCATCCCCGTGCTGCGGATGGCCTTGTGCGTCAGGTAACCCACTTCGTTGCTGGCGGCCGATGCGGCCAGCATCCCTGTGGTCAACCAGCGGTTGACGGTCTTGCCGTCCGCCGTCTTTTCGATGAAGTTCGCGTCACGGTCTTGCTTCATCAGCTTCGAGATGCGATCGAGCGCGTCGTCCCACGAGATGCGCTCCCACTTGTCGGAGCCCGGCGCCCGGTACTCTGGGTACTCGAGCCGGCTCTTGCTGTGGATGATGTCGAGCAAGCTCGCGCCCTTCGGACACAGCGTGCCGCGATTGACCGGGTGATCCGGATCGCCTTCGATGTGGATGATGCTGGCTTTTGCGTTCTTTGCGCCGTCGCCCAGGCCATACATCAGAATGCCGCAGCCTACCGAACAGTAGGTGCAGGTGTTGCGAGTTTCCGTGGTGCGTGCGAGCTTGTACTGGCGGACTTCCGCTAGCGCCGGGGTGGGAGCAAAGCCCATTAGGGCCAAGCTCGATCCCGCCAGTGTGGTCGACGACACCTTGAGAAACTGCCGACGAGTCATGGTGACCATGAGACAGACCTCAAAGCTGGGGAAAAAAATCAAAGCGGGCCGCTGCGTTTATTTGCGAAGACCCTTCAATCGCAGCCATGCGTTCGTGAGATGGCTCAACGGGCCATACAGACCGGGACGCACGCGCGGCGCGAAAAGAATACCTGAAATGAAATGAGCGTGCGGTGAAATGCACCATTGCTTTTTCAGAAAACGCTTGGATGCCGCGCCGCAAGTGCCGCTGATCGAATTCGATGCGGGCGCGCCGCAATGCCGTCGCGCCCGGGTGGCGCGGCCGATTGACCCACGGAATGGCTCGCCGCGAGGCGCACTCGCGCGCCTACCATCCCGTCGATTTGGGATCGACAGTCAATACCGTTTGTATCCTTACCAAACCTTTCGCAAGCAATATCGCGTCGCGAAAATCTCGCCGCGCCATCGTACTTGCGCCGGACGATGGCGAGACTCGGCAATACGCAGACGAAAAAAGTCCGGCACGGGGCCGGACTTTTCAATCAAGGGGACGCACTGCCCCCTCGCCAGCTACCGTTCGCCTAATCGGGGGGAACGGCAAGCTTCCTTTCATTTCGCTGTTACACCGCCAGACCCGCGGCTTTGACCGGCTTTCGCGCCGGCATCGCGAGCGAGACAATAACCGCCACTACCGCATTCAAGACAAGCGCGATGAGCCCGATGTAGACCGGATAGACGCTGCCGCCCAGATGCAGCGCATAAACCGGCTTGAGGCCTTGCGAGGCAGCGAGGCTCGTGCCGAGCACAATGCCGATGAGCCAGCCTAGGAAGAGGCCCGTCGAGTTCAGGCGGCGGAAGAACAGAGAGAACACGATGGACGGGAACGTCTGCAGAATCCAGACACCGCCAAGCAACTGCAGATCGATCGCGAATTGCGTCGGAAGGGCGACGATGAACACGAGCGCGCCGAACTTGACCACGAGCGAGACCATTTTCGCAGTCGCCGCTTCGCTGGCCGGTGACATGGCTGGCGAAACGAAAGGGCGCCACAGGTTGCGCGTGAAAAGGTTCGAGGCGCCAATCGACATGATCGCGGCGGGCACAAGTGCGCTGATCGCGATCGCGGCGGCGGCGAAACCGACGAACCACGACGGGAACAAGGTGTTGAAAAGCACCGGCACGACATCGCTTGCCGACTTGACCTGCACGCCGGCGGCAATCGCCATGTAGCCGAGCAGCGCGATGAGGCCGAGCAGCAGCGTGTATGCGGGCAAGAAGATGGCATTCTTCTTGACGGTCATTGCGGACGAGGACGACAGCACGCCTGTCATCGTATGCGGATACATGAACGCGGCGAGCGCGGACCCGAGTGCGAGCGACGCGTACGCGGTGAACTGCGACGGCGCGAGCAAGATGCCAGTGACACCACCTTTGGCCTTGAAGTGCGCATCCGCGGCGTCGAACACGTGGGCATAGCCGCCGAGCTTCGCCGGAATCAGACAGACCGCCGCGATGACGACGATATAAATCATGATGTCCTTGACGAAGGCGATCATCGCCGGCGCCCGCAGTCCGCTCGTGTACGTGTAGAGCGCGAGGATGACGAAGGCGATGATCAACGGAAGCTCGCCTGTCACGCCGAGCCCTTTGATGACCACCTGCATGCCGACCAACTGCAGCGCAATGTAGGGCATGGTCGCGACGATGCCGGTCAGCGCGATCGCACCCGGCAGCCATTTGCCACCATACTCGCCATGCACAAAATCGGCCCCCGTGATGTGGCCTTTGTCGCGTGCAATCTGCCACAGCTTCGGCATGACCGCAAAAACGAAGGGGTAGACGATGATCGTGTACGGCAGCGCGAAAAAGCCATAAGCACCCACCGCATAGACGAGCGC